>NZ_KV832119.1:341125-348760 GCF_001837335.1 Streptococcus sp. HMSC066F01 | reverse complement strand
TTGGTCTGCCAAACGCATCAAGGAACAAGGCGCTGACGCTGTCAAATTCTTGCTTTACTATGACGTAGACAGCTCTGACGAACTCAACCAACAAAAACAAGCCTATATCGAACGCATCGGTTCAGAGTGTGTGGCAGAAGACATTCCTTTCTTCCTTGAGATCTTGGCTTACGATGAAAAGATTGCTGATGCAGGTTCAGCAGAATACGCAAAAGTGAAGCCACACAAGGTTATTGGTGCTATGAAGGTCTTCTCAGACCCACGCTTTAACATCGATGTCTTGAAAGTAGAAGTTCCTGTTAACATTAAATATGTTGAAGGCTTCGCTGAAGGTGAAGTAGTTTATACACGTGAAGAAGCAGCAGCCTTCTTTAAAGCCCAAGATGAAGCAACTAACTTGCCATACATCTACTTGAGTGCTGGTGTATCAGCTAAACTTTTCCAAGATACTCTTGTATTTGCTCATGAATCAGGTGCAAACTTTAACGGAGTTCTTTGTGGCCGTGCTACATGGGCTGGATCAGTTGAAGCATACATCAAAGATGGTGAAGCAGCAGCTCGCGAATGGCTTCGCACAACTGGTTTTGAAAACATTGATGAGCTCAATAAAGTTCTTCAAACAACAGCGACTTCATGGAAAGAACGCGTGTAAGCAAGTCCTCCTAGGTTAGGAACATGAATCTAAAAAAATTTTAAAAAAAGTTTTATGTAAAGGTTTACAAAATAACTTACTTGTGCTATACTTAAATCACAAGTTAATACAAGGTGAGTGTTACTAAGTAATATTAGGCATGATCACAGGTGAATTAGAAATCGGCTGATTTTCTAGTTCATTTGTGGTCATTTTTTGTACTCATATACCTTTAAGATATAAAAGGAGGTTGACATGTATCGAATTCTAAATCCAATGAATCACAATGTCTCGCTTGTCAGAAATGATAAAGGAGAAGAAGTGATTGTGATTGGTAAGGGGATTACATTTGGAAAGAGGAAGGGAGATTTGATTACTGAACAGCATATTGAGAAAATCTTTCGGATGAAGACAGAAGAGTCAAGAGAAAACTTTATGGCTCTCCTCAAAGATGTTCCGCTTGATTTTATCACAGTGACCTATGAAATCATTGATAAGCTATCAAAGAAATATCATTATCCAATTCAAGAGTATCTCTACGTAACCTTGACAGATCATATTTACTGTTCTTACCAAGCTCTAGCACAAGGAAGGTACAAGGATAGTAATCTACCAGATATTTCCACTAAGTATCCTGTCGCTTTTCAAATCGCAAATGAAGCTTTTGAAATTTATCGTCAGAAGCTAGCAGATCATTTTCCTGAGGACGAAATTATTCGGATTGCTTATCATTTCATTAATGCCGAAGGTGAAAATGAAGTGGAACTTGTGGAGTCGATTGATAAGAGGAAAGAAATTCTCAGGAATGTTGAAGAAGTTTTAACGGACTATGCAATTCAACGAACCAAAGAGAATAATCATTTCTATGATCGTTTTATGATACATTTGAATTATTTCTTGGATTATTTAGACAGATCTAGAGATGATAACCAATCACTTCTGGATATGGAAGATCATATTAAACAATCCTATCCAAAAGCGTTCGAGATTGGTTCCAAGATCTATGATGTGATTACGCAACATACGGGTCTTGATTTGTATAAAAGTGAACGAGTTTATCTAGTTCTACATATCCAACGTTTATTGTCATAAAAATTTAATTAAAAATACCTAAGGAGAATTCTATCATGAATAGAGAAGAAGTAACATTGTTAGGTTTTGAAATCGTAGCCTATGCTGGCGATGCTCGTTCAAAACTATTGGAAGCCTTGAAAGCTGCTGAAGCTGGCGATTTTGCGAAAGCAGATAGCTTAGTCGAGGAAGCTGGTTCTTGCATTGCAGAGGCTCACCACGCGCAAACAAGTCTATTGGCTAAGGAAGCTTCAGGTGAGGACTTAGCCTATAGTGTAACCATGATGCATGGCCAAGACCACTTGATGACAACTATCTTATTAAAAGATTTGATGCACCATTTAATTGAACTCTACAAGAGAGGAGTTAAGTAATGAATAAATTAATTGCATTTATTGAGAAAGGAAAGCCTTTCTTTGAGAAACTATCTCGTAATATCTACCTTCGTGCCATTCGTGATGGTTTCATTGCAGGTATGCCTGTTATTCTCTTCTCAAGTATCTTTATCTTAATCGCCTTTGTACCAAACTCATGGGGCTTTAAATGGTCTGATGAAGTTGTAGCTTTTCTGATGAAACCTTACAGCTATTCAATGGGGATTCTAGCTCTCTTGGTAGCTGGTACAACAGCTAAATCACTGACCGACTCAGTAAATCGTAGCATGGAGAAAACCAATCAAATCAACTATATGTCAACATTGTTGGCAGCAATTGTTGGTTTGTTGATGTTGGCAGCTGATCCTATCGAAAATGGCCTAGCTACTGGATTCTTGGGGACAAAAGGTTTGCTTTCAGCCTTCCTTGCTGCCTTTGTTACTGTAGCCATCTATAAGGTTTGTGTTAAGAACAACGTCACTATTCGTATGCCTGACGAAGTTCCACCTAATATCTCACAAGTTTTTAAAGATGTGATTCCATTCACTCTATCAGTTGTTTCTCTTTATGCTCTTGATTTACTAGCTCGTCATTTTGTTGGTGCAAGCGTAGCTGAATCAATCGGTAAATTCTTTGCACCATTATTCTCTGCTGCTGATGGTTATCTAGGTATTACGATTATCTTTGGTGCCTTTGCTTTCTTCTGGTTTGTTGGTATCCATGGTCCATCTATCGTTGAACCAGCTATCGCAGCTATTACCTATGCCAATGCCGAAGTCAACTTGAACCTTCTCCAACAAGGTATGCACGCTGACAAGATTCTTACTTCTGGTACACAAATGTTTATCGTTACCATGGGTGGTACTGGTGCGACACTGGTTGTTCCATTCATGTTCATGTGGTTAACAAAATCTAAACGTAACCGTGCAATCGGTCGTGCTTCAGTAGTTCCAACTTTCTTTGGTGTAAATGAACCAATCTTGTTTGGTGCACCGCTTGTCTTGAACCCAATCTTCTTTATTCCTTTCATCTTTGCGCCAATTGCCAACGTATGGATCTTTAAATTCTTCATTGAAACACTTGGCATGAACTCATTTACAGCCAACCTTCCTTGGACAACACCAGGTCCGCTCGGTATTGTTCTCGGTACAAACTTCCAATTCTTGTCATTTGTACTTGCTGCTTTGTTAATCCTTGTTGACGTAGCCATTTACTATCCATTCCTCAAGGTTTATGATGAACAAATCCTTGAAGAAGAGCGTTCAGGTAAAGCCAATGATGAATTGAAAGAAAAAGTAGCTGCAAACTTCAATACTGCCAAAGCAGATGCGATTCTTGAAAAAGCTGGTGTAGAAGCAGCGCAAAACACAATCACAGAAGAAACAAATGTTCTCGTTCTCTGTGCAGGAGGAGGTACAAGTGGTCTCCTTGCAAATGCTCTAAACAAGGCAGCTGCAGAGTACAAAGTTCCTGTTAAAGCAGCAGCTGGTGGCTATGGTGCTCACCGTGAAATGTTGCCTGAGTTTGATCTGGTTATCCTTGCTCCTCAAGTTGCTTCTAACTTTGAAGATATGAAAGCCGAAACCGACAAACTTGGTATCAAACTTGCCAAGACAGAAGGTGGGCAATACATTAAATTGACTCGCGATGGAAAAGGTGCTCTTGCCTTTGTTCAAGCGCAGTTCGAAGAATAAAATGTAAAGAGCGAAGAAGTGAGATGGAGGAACTCCTCCCAACTCTATCTCCATCTCATTTCTATTTCTTGAAAGGTGAATCAAATGACAAAAACACTTCCAAAAGACTTTATTTTTGGCGGGGCAACAGCTGCCTATCAAGCAGAAGGTGCTACACATACTGATGGTAAAGGACCAGTTGCCTGGGACAAATATCTCAAGGATAACTATTGGTACACTGCTGAGCCAGCCAGTGATTTCTACCACAAATACCCAGTTGACCTCAAACTAGCAGAAGAGTATGGTGTCAATGGTATCCGTATTTCAATCGCTTGGTCACGTATCTTTCCAGCTGGTTATGGGAAGATTAATGACAAGGGGGTTGAGTTCTATCACAAGTTGTTTGCAGAATGCCACAAGCGGCATGTTGAGCCCTTCGTAACTCTTCATCACTTTGATACGCCAGAAGCTCTACATTCAAATGGAGATTTCCTGAATAGAGAAAACATTGATCACTTTGTGGATTATGCAGCCTTCTGTTTTGAAGAATTTCCAGAAGTAAACTATTGGACAACATTCAATGAAATTGGACCAATCGGTGATGGTCAATACTTGGTTGGTAAATTCCCTCCTGGTATTCAGTACGATCTTGCCAAAGTCTTCCAATCTCATCACAATATGATGGTGTCGCATGCGCGTGCAGTCAAGCTATATAAAGATAAAGGTTATAAAGGTGAAATTGGTGTGGTTCATGCCCTGCCTACTAAATATCCTCTAGATCCTGAAAATCAAGCAGATGTTCGTGCTGCTGAGCTGGAAGATATCATCCACAATAAGTTTATCTTGGATGCAACTTATCTTGGACGCTATTCAGATGAAACGATGGAAGGCGTCAACCATATTCTATCCGTCAATGGTGGAAGCTTAGATTTGCGTGAAGAAGACTTCGCAGTCCTAGAAGCTGCAAAAGACTTGAACGACTTCCTCGGCATTAACTACTACATGAGTGATTGGATGCAAGCCTTTGATGGAGAGACGGAAATCATCCACAATGGAAAAGGTGAAAAAGGAAGCTCTAAATATCAGATTAAGGGAGTCGGACGCCGTGTAGCTCCAGATTATGTGCCACGTACGGATTGGGACTGGATTATCTATCCTCAAGGTTTGTATGATCAAATCATGCGCGTGAAGAAATATTATCCTAACTACAAGAAGATTTACATCACTGAAAATGGTCTTGGATACAAAGATGAGTTTGTGGATGGGACAGTTTATGATGATGGACGGATTGATTACGTTAAGAAACACATGGAAGTGATAGCAGATGCAATCTCCCATGGAGCCAATGTCAAAGGCTATTTTATCTGGTCTCTGATGGATGTCTTCTCTTGGTCAAACGGTTATGAAAAACGTTACGGTCTCTTCTATGTAGACTTTGAAACTCAAGAACGTTATCCAAAGAAATCTGCTCACTGGTACAAGAAACTAGCTGAGACACAACTTATTGAATAAAATTCAACAAAAATTCCCCGCCAAAAGGCAGGGGAATTTTTATGGTTTTGATAAAAGAATGGTTGTTTGTTTCGACAGATTTTCAAATGTCTCCTGACTCAGTTTGGAATCTGAAACGATTGTATCAATTTCTGAGATATTGTAGAAGGTGTAAAAATCAAACTTATTAAACTTACTGTGGTCTGCCAGTAAGTATTTTTTATTGGCATTGTTCAGAGCGATTCGTTGTACCTCGCCCTCTTCTTCACTGAAAGTAGCAATTGCCTTGTCCTTAATACCATTACAGCTCACAAAAGCCTTAGAAAACTGAAGGTTTGTCAAATCCTGCAAGGTAAGTGTCCCTACAAAAGCACCAGTGATAGAGCGATAATTTCCGCCAATCAAGATTAAATCTGTTAGTTTTCGTTCGTTTAGGATGAGAAAAACTGGAAGACTGTTTGTTACAACACGAATATTATCGATAGGGAGCTCACGAGCAAAACACTCCAAGGTTGTTCCTGGACCGATAAAAATGGTTTCTCCTTCGTCAATCAAACGACCTGCAAAACGACTAATTTCTTGTTTTTCAGCAATCTGCAAGCCTTGTTTTTCGACGTTTGAGCGTTCGTTGTTTAAGAGAGAACCTGTACGAAGTTTTTCAGCACCACCATGCACACGAACCAGCAAATCCTTATCTGCCAATTCTTGTAAGTAGCGACGAGCTGTCATGTCTGACACATCAAGACTTTCCATAATCTCTTTTACAGTAATAGTGCCTTTTGTGTTTACTGCTTCTAGAATACTATCTAGTTTTTCTTGCTTTAGCATCCTTATCACCTCGATTTCTACTATTATTATCTTACCATAAAACGCTCAATCGATCAAATATAAAAAGAACAAAATAAAACAAAAACAAAAATATCATGGTTGTTTTAAACAAACCATGATATTTTGAATGATTGGTCAAATTAGTTTAAACCGTAGTTGTAATCCTCGTCTTGCATGGCTTCAACTTCACCAAGGAGGTAACCATTTCCGACTTGAGAGAAGAAGTCGTGGTTAGAAGTTCCTGTTGAAATACCGTTCATGACGATAGGATTGACATCATCAGCTGAATCTGGGAAGAGTGGATCTTGTCCTAGGTTCATAAGGGCCTTATTGGCATTGTAGCGAAGGAAAGTTTTAACTTCTTCGGTCCAACCAACACCGTCATAGAGACTTTCAGTATAACCTTCTTCGTTCTCGTAGAGAGTGTAGAGCAGGTCGTACATCCATTCTTTAAGTTTTTCTTGCTCTTCTTCAGGCAATTCGTTAAAACCAAGTTGGAATTTGTAACCAATGTAAGTTCCGTGAACAGACTCATCACGAATGATCAGTTTTATGATTTCCGCAACGTTGGCCAGTTTGTTGTTACCAAGATAGTAAAGTGGTGTAAAGAAACCAGAGTAGAAGAGGAAGGTTTCAAGGAAAACGCTGGCAACTTTCTTTTCTAGTGGGCTACCATTGAGATAGATTTCATTGATAATTTCCGCTTTTCTTTGTAGGTAGGGATTTGTGTTGGTCCATTCAAAGATTTCTTCAATTTCAGCCTTGGTATTCAAGGTTGAAAAGATAGAAGAGTAAGATTTTGCGTGGACAGATTCCATAAACTGGATGTTGTTGAAAACAGCTTCTTCATGCGGTGTACGGATGTCTGATCGAAGCGCCTGAACTCCTGTTTCAGATTGCATGGTATCCAAAAGGGTCAAACCACCAAAGACTTTTCCTACTAAGTCTTTTTCTTTGTTTGATAGTTTTCTCCAGTCGTCTAGGTCATTTGACAAGGGGATACGCGTATCGAGCCAGAATTGTTCCGTCAGCTTTTCCCAAGTTGATTTGTCGATGACATCCTCGATGGCATTCCAGTTAATGGCTTTGTAGTAAGTTTCCATTTGAAATCTCTTTCTGTATGTAATAATGCGATTGTCGAATCATCTCTATTTTATCATAGTCTGAGAGGAGTATCGCACAAAAAGTCGGAAGACCGACTTTTTAGTTTTTCATAGTATTTAAGATACTTATCAAGTTTTGTATGATGGGGAACTTAATCAGTAGTCTGAGAAAATGTGGTTGCCCCAGATAAAAATTAAATCACACAGCTTTCACATTGGTTAGCACCAACTTCCCCACCGTCATCTGTAAAGGTACGGACGTAGTAGATAGACTTGATACCCTTGTTAAAGGCATAGTTACGAAGGATTGACAGGTCACGTGTCGTTTGTTTGTTTTCTTTCTTCCATTCGTAAAGACCTTTTGGAATGTCACTACGCATGAAGAGAGTGAGTGAAAGTCCTTGATCCACGTGTTCAGTTGCAGCCGCGTAAACATCAATCACCTTACGCATATCCATGTCGTA
>NZ_KV832119.1:332457-341025 GCF_001837335.1 Streptococcus sp. HMSC066F01 | reverse complement strand
GATAGTATCTGTTGACAAACCTGCAGCAGGATAGTAGATTTTACCGATTTTCTTCTCTTGGCGCTCTTCGATACGTTGTGTAATCGGGTGGATAGAAGCAGAAACGTCATTGATGTAGCTGATAGAACCATTTGGAGCAACAGCTAGACGGTTTTGGTGATAAAGACCATCTGCTTGAACCTTTTCGCGAAGTTCAGCCCAATCAGCAGCACTTGGAATAAAGACATCTTTAAAGAGTTCTTTAACACGGCCTGATTTTGGAACAAATTCGCCAGTTACATACTTGTCAAAGTAGCTACCGTTAGCATAGTCTGATTTTTCAAAGTTGTGGAAGGTGATACCACGTTCGCGGGCGATATTGTTTGACTCAACCAAGGTCCAGTAGTTCATAAGCATAAAGTAGATGCTTGTAAATTCAATTGACTCAGGAGATCCGTATTCGATGAGTTGTTGGGCAAGGTAGCTATGAAGCCCCATGGCACCAAGACCAAAGGTGTGAGCTAAACTGTTTCCGTGGTCGATAGTAGGGACAGCTACGATGTGTGAACTATCTGTAACGAAAGTAAGGGCACGAACCATAGCGCGAATAGAACGACCAAAGTCAGGTGACGTCATCATGTTGACCACGTTGGTTGATCCAAGGTTACATGAAACGTCCGTTCCCATTTGAAGGAATTCTTGAGCATCGTTGATCAAGCTTGGTTCTTGAACTTGAAGAATCTCAGAACACAAGTTACTCATGATAATCTTACCATCTACTGGATTAGCACGGTTGGCTGTATCAATGTTGACTACATAAGGGTAACCAGATTCTTGTTGCAATTTAGAGATTTCAGTTTCCAAATCACGCGCCTTGATTTTTGTCTTGCGGATGTTTGGATTTGCGACCAATTCATCATATTTTTCAGTGATGTCGATGTAGTTGAATGGCACACCGTATTCAAGCTCTACAGAGTAAGGGCTAAAGAGATACATTTCTTCATTTTTACGAGCTAATTCGTAGAATTTATCGGGCACCACAACTCCAAGTGAGAGGGTCTTAACACGAACCTTTTCATCGGCATTTTCTTTCTTAGTTGAAAGGAAGGCGATGATATCTGGGTGAAAGACATTGAGGTAGACAACCCCAGCACCTTGACGCTGACCAAGTTGGTTTGAGTAGGAGAAACTGTCTTCGAAGAGTTTCATAACTGGAACGACACCAGAAGCTGCTCCTTCATAACCTTTGATAGGTGCACCCGCTTCACGAAGGTTGCTGAGGGAAATTCCCACACCACCACCGATACGTGAAAGTTGAAGAGCAGAGTTGATGGAACGTCCGATAGAGTTCATGTCATCAGTTACTTGAATCAAGAAACAAGATACCAACTCCCCACGACGAGCCCGACCAGCATTCAAAAAGGAAGGGGTAGCTGGTTGGTAACGTTGGTGGATGATTTCATTGGCAATATCAGTCGCAATTGCTTCATCCCCGTCAGCAAAATAAAGTGCATTAAAGAAGACACGGTCTTCCATACTTTCAAGGTAATATTCACCGTCATTAGTCTTCAAGGCATACTGGTTGTAAAATTTGTAGGCAGCCATGAATGACTTGAATTGGAAGTTTTGATCCTTGATAAATTGATGCAATTCTTCCAAAAACTCTGGACGGTATTTCTTAAGAAATGCAGTTTCAATGTAGTTGTGTTCAACGAGGTAGTTGATTTTATCAGTAATTGAATCAAAAACCATGGTATTTGGAACCACATTTTCTTTAAAGAAGGCATCCAAGGCTTCCTTATCTTTATGAAGCATGATTTGTCCATTGACAGGACGGTTGATTTCGTTATTGAGACGGAAGTAAGTTACGTCCTCAAGATGTTTTAATCCCATAAAATTTCCTTTATCTAATTACAAAAGAAAGGCTTCTAAGTTAGCCCTAGAAGCAATTTCTTCTGGATGATGTACTAAGATTATGCTAATTGTTTCAGTTTTCCTGGTTGGAAGCCTGAAAAGACTTCAGTTGGTGTTTGGATAACAGGAGCAGCGCTGAAACCGAGCTCTTTAACTTGATCGATGTACTCTGGTTGCTCGTCGAGATTGATCTCACGATAAGTGACATTGTTGCTGTCCAAGAAACGCTTGGTCATCTTACATTGGACACAGTTGTTTTTAGAATAAACGGTTACCATTTTCGTAACTCCTCTTTCAAAATTGATTACTTTCTTAGTATATCAGAAAAAAAAACTTTGTCAAACTTTTTAAACTAAATCTTGTGCTAAAAAGTTACAGTTTCAAAAACAAAGCACAAGATATAGTGTTTTGTCAGAGTGTAAAATTGGGTTTTCATTGAACTATCAAAGTTTATCAAAACAAAAAAACTATATACTGTATATTGGTAAGATAAATAGAAGATTTTCAGCAAGTTATCTGAAAGGAAATAGAAGAAAGTCCATAAAACACTTGAAAAATAATCTAGAAGGTGATATAATACAGTCTTGTAAGGGTTATCACATATAATCCAAAAAAAGAAATAACTAAAGGAGAGTCAAACTATGGCTTCTAAAGATTTCCACGTAGTGGCAGAAACAGGTATTCACGCACGTCCAGCAACATTGTTGGTTCAAACAGCTAGCAAATTTGCTTCAGATATCACTCTTGAATACAAAGGTAAATCAGTAAACCTTAAATCTATCATGGGTGTTATGAGTCTTGGTGTTGGTCAAGGTGCTGACGTTACAATTTCAGCTGAAGGTGCAGATGCTGACGACGCAATCGCTGCTATCACTGAAACTATGGAAAAAGAAGGATTGGCATAAGGAAAATGACAGAAATGCTTAAAGGAATCGCAGCATCTGATGGTGTTGCAGTTGCAAAAGCATATCTACTCGTTCAACCGGATTTGTCATTTGAGACTATTACAGTCGAAGATACAAACGCAGAAGAAGCTCGCCTTGATGCCGCTCTACAAGCATCACAAGACGAGCTTTCTGTTATTCGCGAGAAAGCAGTAGGTACGCTCGGTGAAGAAGCAGCTCAAGTTTTTGACGCTCACTTAATGGTTCTTGCTGACCCAGAAATGATCAGCCAAATCAAGGAAACAATCCGTGCGAAGAAAGTGAATGCAGAAGCAGGTCTGAAAGAAGTGACAGACATGTTTATCACTATCTTTGAAGGCATGGAAGACAACCCATACATGCAAGAACGCGCAGCGGATATCCGCGACGTGACAAAACGTGTATTGGCCAACCTCCTTGGTAAAAAATTGCCAAACCCAGCTTCTATCAATGAAGAAGTAATCGTGATTGCGCATGACTTGACTCCTTCAGATACAGCTCAATTGGACAAAAACTTTGTAAAAGCTTTTGTAACCAACATTGGTGGACGTACAAGCCACTCAGCTATCATGGCGCGTACGCTTGAAATTGCAGCAGTATTGGGTACAAACAACATCACTGAAATCGTTAAAGACGGTGATATTCTTGCTGTTAACGGTATCACAGGTGAGGTTATTATCAACCCAACTGATGAGCAAGCAGCAGAATTCAAGGCTGCTGGTGAAGCTTATGCGAAGCAAAAAGCTGAATGGGCGCTCTTGAAAGACGCTAAAACAGTAACTGCTGATGGTAAACACTTTGAATTGGCTGCCAACATCGGTACTCCAAAAGACGTTGAAGGTGTCAATGACAACGGTGCTGAAGCTGTTGGTCTTTACCGTACAGAGTTCTTGTACATGGATTCTCAAGACTTCCCAACAGAAGACGAGCAGTACGAAGCTTACAAGGCTGTACTTGAAGGAATGAACGGTAAACCTGTTGTCGTTCGTACAATGGATATCGGTGGAGATAAGGAACTCCCTTACTTCGATATGCCTCACGAAATGAACCCATTCCTTGGATTCCGTGCCCTTCGTATCTCTATCTCTGAGACTGGAGATGCTATGTTCCGCACACAAATTCGTGCCCTTCTTCGTGCGTCTGTACACGGTCAATTGCGTATCATGTTCCCAATGGTTGCGCTCTTGAAAGAATTTCGTGCAGCAAAAGCAGTCTTTGACGAAGAAAAAGCAAACCTTCTTGCTGAAGGTGTTGCAGTTGCGGATAATATCCAAGTTGGTATCATGATCGAAATCCCAGCAGCAGCAATGCTTGCAGACCAATTTGCTAAAGAAGTTGACTTCTTCTCAATTGGTACAAACGACTTGATCCAATACACAATGGCAGCAGACCGTATGAACGAACAAGTTTCATACCTTTACCAACCATACAACCCATCAATCCTACGCTTGATCAACAATGTGATCAAAGCAGCTCACGCTGAAGGGAAATGGGCAGGTATGTGTGGTGAGATGGCTGGTGACCAACAGGCTGTTCCACTTCTTGTCGGAATGGGCTTGGATGAGTTCTCTATGTCAGCAACATCTGTCCTTCGTACACGTAGCTTGATGAAGAAACTCGATACAGCTAAGATGGAAGAGTACGCAAACCGTGCCCTTACAGAATGTTCAACAATGGAAGAAGTTCTTGAACTTCAAAAAGAATACGTTAATTTTGATTAATCGAAAAGTCCTTGCAACTCAGTTGCAGGGATTTTTTTTAAAGAATTTTCAAGAAAATCTTTTTTATATAAAGTCCATTCTAGAGAAAGTAGCGGTGAAGAATAAAAAAATACTTAACTGGTTCATAAAATTCTTGACAAGTTGCAAATTTAGGAGTAAACTATTAACCAGTTAAGCAATAGAGAGGAGTTTCTGCAATTTAGAAATGAATTGCAAATAGAAATATTAAAAAAGAAAGAGAGTTTCGATGAAAATTAATAAAAAATACCTAGCTGGTTCTGCGGCGGCTTTAATTTTAAGTGTCTGTTCTTATGAGTTGGGACTGTATCAAGCCAGAACTGTTAAGGAAAATAATCGTGTTTCCTATATAGATGGAAAACAAGCGGCGCAAAAAACGGAGAATCTGACTCCTGATGAGGTTAGCAAGAAAGAAGGCATCAATGCGGAGCAAATCGTTATCAAGATAACAGACCAAGGCTATGTCACTTCACATGGCGACCACTATCATTACTATAATGGCAAGGTCCCTTATGACGCTATCATCAGTGAAGAGTTGCTGATGAAGGATCCAAACTACCAGCTCAAGGACGAGGATATTGTCAGTGAAATCAAGGGCGGTTATGTTATCAAGGTAGATGGAAAATACTATGTTTACCTTAAGGACGCATCCCATGCGGATAATGTCCGTACAAAAGAAGAAATCAATCGGCAAAAACAAGAACATAGTCAGCATCGTGAAAGAGGGACTTCAGCAAACGATGGTGCGGTAGCCTTGGCACGTTCACAGGGACGCTACACCACAGATGATGGTTACATCTTTAATGCATCCGATATCATTGAAGATACTGGTGATGCTTATATCGTTCCTCATGGCGACCATTACCATTACATTCCTAAGAGCGAGTTATCAGCTAGCGAATTGGCTGCTGCAGAAGCCTTTCTATCTGGTAGAAGTGGCCAATCAAAGGCGCCTACTTATCGCCGTACCAATAACAACAGTGCTAGCAGCGATGTAGATAGATGGAGCCCATCCTATAATAACCAAGGCAGTGGCTATACGAACACGAACACATCTAACAACAGTAGTGACGATAGTCAAGCAAGTCAAAGTGATGAGGATATTGATAGCCTTCTGAAACAACTTTACGCCTTGCCGCTCAGCCAACGACACGTAGAATCTGATGGTCTTGTCTTCGACCCAGCACAGATTACAAGTCGAACAGCTAGAGGAGTTGCTGTGCCTCATGGGAACCATTACCATTTCATCCCTTATTCACAGATGTCTGAATTGGAAGAACGAATCGCTCGTATTATTCCTCTACAGTACAGTTCGAACCATAGGGTGCCGGATTCAAGACCAGAACAACCAAGTCCACAACCGACTCCGGAACCTAGTCCAAGCCCGCAACCTGCACCAACTCCTCAACCAACTCCAAGCAATCCAATTGACGAAAAATTAGTTAAACAGGCTATTCGAAAAGTAGCTGACGGCTATGTCTTTGAGGAGAATGGAACCTCACGTTATATTCCTGCCAAGAAGCTTTCAGCAGAAACAGCAGCAGCAATTGATAGTAAACTAGCCAAGCAAGAAAGTTTGTCTCATAAACTCGGAGCTAAGAAAACCAATCTCCCATCTGATGATCGAGGATTTTACAATAAGGCTTATGATTTACTAGCAAGAATTCATCAGGACTTACTTGATAATAAAGGGCGCCAAGCTGATTTTGACGCTTTGGATAAACTGTTGGAACGTTTAAATGATGAAAGCAGTGATAAAGTCAAGTTGGTGGATGATATCTTGGCCTTTCTAGCACCGATTCGTCATCCAGAACGTTTAGGAAAACCAAATGCGCAAATTGCCTACACTGATGATGAGATTCAGGTAGCCAAGTTGGCAGGCAAGTATACAACAGAAGATGGCTATATCTTTGATCCTCGTGATATCACCAGTGATGAGGGGGATGCCTATGTAGCTCCACATATGACCCATAGTCATTGGATTAAGAAAGATAGTTTGTCTGAAGCCGAAAGAGCGGCAGCCCAGGCTTATGCTAAAGAGAAAGGTTTGACTCCTCCTTCAACAGACCATCAGAATCCAGGAAATACGGAGGCTAAAGGAGCAGAAGCTATCTACAACCGCGTGAAAGCAGCTAAGAAGGTGCCGCTTGATCGTATGCCTTACAATCTCCAACATACCGTGGAAGTTAAAAACGGTAGTTTAATCATTCCTCATTATGATCATTACCATAACATAAAATTTGAGTGGTTTGACGAAGGACTTTATGAGGCACCTAAGGGGTATACTCTTGAGGATCTCTTTGCGACTGTCAAGTACTATGTCGAACATCCAAACGAACGTCCGCATTCAGATAGTGGTTGGGGGAATGCAAGTGACCATGTTCAAAGAAACCAAAATGGTCAAGCTGATACCAATCAAACGGAAAAACCATCAGAGGAGAAACCTCGTACAGAAAAACCTGAGGAAGAAAAACCTCGCGAAGAGAAACCTCAGAGTGAGAAACCAGAATCTCCAAAACCAACTGAGGAGCCAGAAGAAGAATCACCAGAGGAACCAGAAGAACCTCAGGTTGAAACTGAAAAGGTTGAAGAAAAACTGAGAGAGGCTGAAGAGCTACTTGCAAAGATCCAAGACCCCATTATCAAGTCCAATGCCAAAGAAACTCTCACTGGCTTAAAAAATAACCTGCTATTTGGCTCCCAGGACAACAATACTATTATGGCAGAAGCTGAAAAATTATTGGCTTTGTTAAGGGAGAGTAAGTAGTTGTAACAACATTTTCTAACTCCTAAAAACAGGATAGGAGAACTAGAAAAGTTAAAATCGAAAATGAGAACAGAATGTAAGTTCTAGTTCTCATTTTTTTCATGAAAATATGTAAAATATCTTGACATATAGTGTAAATAAAGATAAACTATTTACTAGTTAATTAAATGGTTAAATACTAGTTAAGGAGTAACGATGAAAAAAAGAACATTTCTATTATTAGTGGTAGGTCTCTTGGTTCTTGTCTTAGGAGCATGTAGCCAAAAAGAAAAACAAGAAGCAAAAGGGATGAAGATTGTAACAAGTTTTTACCCAATCTATGCCATGGTCAAAGAGGTATCAGGTGACTTGAATGACGTACGGATGATTCAGTCAAGTAGTGGGATTCACTCCTTTGAACCGTCAGCAAATGACATTGCTGCTATCTATGATGCAGATGTCTTTGTCTACCATTCTCATACGCTCGAATCTTGGGCTGGAAGCCTAGATCCTAACTTGAAAAACTCAAAAGTTAAAGTTTTAGAAGCTTCTGACGGAATGACCTTGGAGCGTGTACCGGGCTTAGAAGATGTAGAAGCTGGTGACGGCATCGATGAAAAAACACTCTACGACCCTCACACTTGGTTAGATCCAGAAAAAGCAGGTGAAGAAGCTCAGATTATCGCTGACAAACTTTCGGAGATTGATAGTTCTAATAAGGAAACGTATCAAAAGAATGCTAAAAACTTTATCGCTAAAGCCCAAGAATTGACTAAGAAGTACCAGCCTATTTTTGAAAAAGCGAGTCAAAAGACCTTTGTTACACAACACACAGCCTTTTCTTATCTCGCTAAACGCTTTGGTTTGAAACAACTTGGTATAGCAGGGATTTCCCCTGAACAAGAACCAAGTCCGAGACAACTAACAGAAATTCAGGAATTCGTTAAGACCTATAAGGTTAAAACCATCTTTACTGAGAGCAATGCTTCTTCTAAAGTCGCTGAGACCTTGGTCAAATCAACAGGAGTTAGCCTAAAGACACTCAATCCTTTGGAAGCTGATCCTGAAAATGACAAAACTTACTTAGAAAATTTAGAAGAAAATATGAATGTTCTTGCAGAAGAATTAAAATGAGGAAATTATGAAAATCAATAAAAAATATCTAGCAGGTTCTGCGGCAGCTTTAATTTTAAGTGTTTGTTCTTACGAGTTGGGACTGTATCAAGCTAGAACAGTCAAGGAAAATAATCGTGTTTCCTATATAGAT
>NZ_KV832119.1:258950-332357 GCF_001837335.1 Streptococcus sp. HMSC066F01 | reverse complement strand
AATCGTGTTTCCTATATAGATGGAAAACAACCGAGTCAAAAGGCAGAGACTTTGACACCTGATGAAGTCAGTAAAAAAGAAGGCATCAATGCCGAACAAATTGTCATCAAAATTACTGATCAAGGCTATGTCACTTCACACGGTGACCACTATCATTATTACAATGGGAAGGTTCCTTATGATGCTATCATCAGTGAAGAGTTGCTGATGAAAGATCCGAATTATCAGTTGAAAGATTCAGATATTGTTAATGAAATCAAGGGTGGTTATGTGATTAAGGTAGACGGGAAATACTATGTTTACCTGAAAGATACGGCTCATGCGGATAATATTCGAACAAAAGAAGAAATTACTCGTCAGAAACAAGAACATAGTAGTAATCACGGAGGAGGTTCTAACGATCAGGCAGTAGTTGTAGCCAGAGCTCAAGGACGCTATACAACAGATGATGGTTATATCTTTAATGCATCTGATATCATCGAAGATACGGGCGATGCTTATATCGTTCCTCATGGTAATCACTTCCACTATATTCCTAAGAGTGACTTGTCTGCCAGTGAATTAGCTGCTGCTCGAGCCTTCTTATCTGGTAAAGGTGGTCAAACAAGCTCAGTTGGGTATCGTCCGTCTACAAATTCTTCTAGTAGCTCATCAGATGCATCGAATAGTAGTTCATATGGACAAACAAATCATAGTAAAGTTGAGACAAATATTAGAGGATGGGCTCCAAGTGTTAGCTCACAAGTGGATAATAGTTATCAAGAAAGTCCAAGTGAAGATGTATCTAGTCTCTTGAAACAACTTTATGCCTTGCCGCTCAGTCAACGACACGTGGAATCAGATGGACTTGTCTTTGATCCAGCGCAGATTACAAGAAAAACTGCGAATGGTGTTGCAGTGCCACACGGAGACCATTACCACTTTATCCCTTATTCTCAAATGACTGATTTAGAGCAGAAGATTGCAAGAATGATTCCGTTAAAAGGGCAATATGGATTAAATCAAATTGGTACAGATATTAAACCTTTAGTATCAAGAGAAGTAGTTCATAAGTTCTTAGGACAACCAATCAAAGCTTATGGAAAAGGTTTAGATGGTAAACCTTATGATACGAGTGATGGATATGTATTCAGTAAAGATTCTATCTATTCAGTTGATAAATCAGGCATTATAGCGAGACATGGAAATCATTTCCATTATGTGGGATTTGGAGAGTTAGAACAGTTCGAATTAGATGAAGTTAGCAAATGGATGAAGGAAAAAGGCCAACCTAATGAGAGTGTTATTCCTTCAGAGAATATGGATAACAAAGAAAAACCAAAATTTGATTCAAAAAAAGTGACTGGTAAAGTGACTAAAGATGGTAAAGTAGGCTATGTTCTTAAAGAGAACGGAAAAGAATACTTCTACTCTCGAGATGAACTTGATCTTACTCAAATTGCTTTTTCTGAACAAGAACTCATGCTTAAGGATAGAGATCATTATCGTTATGATATAGTAGACACAGGGATCAAACCAAGATTAGCTGTAGATGTCTCAAGTTTGCCGATGCATGCAGCGAATACTACCTATGATACTGGAAGTTCATTCATTATTCCACACATTGATCATATTCATGTTGTGCCTTACTCATGGTTAGAGCCTGATCAAATTGCGACTATTAAATATGTCATGCAACACCCTGAGGTTCGTCCTGAAGTTTGGTCTAAGCCGGGTCACGAGGATTCAGGTTCCGTTATTGCTAATGTAACTCCTCTTGAAAAACGCGCTGGAATGCAGAATTGGCAAATTATCCATTCTGCTGAAGAAGTTCAGAAAGCACTTAAAGAAGGCAAGTTTGCAACTCCTGATGGATATATTTTTGATCCTCAGGATGTATTGGCAAAGGGAACCTATATTTGGGCAGATAAATCTTTCAGTATTCCAAAAGCTAGTGGTGATTCATTGAGAAATATCAATCAGTCTGATTTATCAGATAAAGAGTGGAAACAAGCTCAAGAGTTGATTGCTAAAAGAATTAAAGAAAAAGAAACAACAAATGATTCTTCTAATTCACATCTAGTTTCTTCAGATAAGAAATCGGAAACAAAGAAAGATGCATCCGATTCAAATAAAGTCGATGAACAACCAAAGGATAATAAATCTCAAAATGAGGCAGATGCGACTAGCAGCAATCCTTCGGTTGAAAAAGACAAACCTAAAGCAGAAGAAAATAAAGAAGATGATTACGATGATATACCAGATTATGGATTAGATAAGGCCACTTTAAAAGATCATATAAATAAAATAACACAAATTGCTCAAATTGATTCTAAATACCTTATTTTTTCAGCAGAAGGAGTTCAGTTTTATAATAAGAATGGGGATTTAGTAACCTATGATATTAAAACTCTTAAGCAAATAAAACCTTAGAAGATTTTGACAAATAATCATCTAGTTGAAAGGATATTGTTCTATTATTGGATAGAATAATGTCCTTTTATTTGTTAATAAAAAGATGAAATTTCCTGTCTAAAAAATGAAGAAAGGATTCTTAAAGTAATAATTTGAGTCTCTTTCACTAAAAATCTTGACAGATAAACTTAAAAAAGGTAAACTATTTACTGGTTAATTAATTGGTTAAATAACCGGTTTAGGAAAACTGTTTAACCGAAAAAAAGAAGTTAAGAAATAGCTTCATCATTTATTGAAATGAGGGATTTATGAAATTCAGTAAAAAATATATAGCAGCTGGATCAGCTCTTATCGTATCCTTGAGTCTTTGCGCTTATGCATTGAACCAGTATAGATCGCAGGAAAATAAGGACAATAATCGTGTATCTTATGTCGATGGTAAACAAGACTCTCAAAAAACAGAGACCCAGACACCAGATCAAGTTAGCAAAAAAGAAGATATTCAGGCAGAACAGATTGTCGTGAAAATTACCGATCAAGGTTATGTGACATCACACGGTGATCATTTCCATTATTACAATGGGAAAGTTCCTTTTGACGCGATTTTCAGCGAAGAACTGTTGATGAAAGATGCCAATTATCAACTGAAAGACGCTGATATTGTCAACGAAATCAAAGGTGGCTACATTATCAAGGTTGATGGTAAGTATTATGTCTACCTTAAAGATGCGGCTCATGCTGATAATATTCGTACGAAGGAGGAAATTGAGCGCCAAAAACAAGACCATACTCACGACGCACCAACTTCTAATAGTGCAGTGGCGCTTGCTCAATCTCAAGGTCGCTATACAACTGATGATGGCTACATCTTTAATCCTTCTGATATTATAGAGGATACTGGAGATGCTTATATCGTACCTCACGGTGGACATTACCACTACATTCCAAAGAGTTCCTTGTCTGCTAGCGAATTAGCTGCTGCCCAAGCCTACCTCTCTGGAACTAGAACTCAGCAGAGTGTGACTAACTATCGTCCTAGTCCAAACGAAACTGGTCAAACTACCAACCAAAGTCAACAGGCTGAAACACCAAGTAATCAAGCTGAGAGTCTTCAGAGTCTATTGCAACAGCTCTATGCTCTTCCAAGTAGTCAACGTTATGCTGAATCAGATGGCTTGATTTTTGACCCTGCTAAGATTTCAAGTAGAACGCCGAGTGGTGTGGCGATTCCTCACGGAAATCACTATCATTTCATCCCATATACAAAGCTTTCTGCCTTGGAAGAAAAGATTGCACGTATGATTCCTTTATCTAGCGACAGTGGGAAGCCAACACCTTTGGAAAATCCAAGCAAACCAACAGAACATCCAGCTCAACCAGATCATCATCATGACCAAGACGGTAACCATGGAAGTCAGGATACCAACCACGAAGATCATGACCATGATGGAGAGGAGCATGACCATCACCACGGTGAAGAACATGATCATGGTTTTGCAGCTGACCGTGTTATTAGTGAAGATGAGCAAGGGTTTGTAGTTTCTCATGGAGATCACGCTCATTATTTCTTTAAGAAGGACTTGACTGCAGCCCAAATCAAAGCTGCCCAAGATCACTTGAAAGAAAATCATCAGTCTCAGCACGTTCAACCACTTGCAAAGACTGTGGAAAGTTTCTCGAGAGATGCGAGCGATGAAGAAAAAATCAAGTATATCTCACAGACCTACGGAGTTCCGCTCGAAGCGATTCGCATTTCAAATGGATTCTTTGTCTTTGGAAATCCGGATCAAGCCTATGATCCAACCCATATCCATCCCTATGCTGTTCGAAAAGAACATGTTCGTATTCCTCTCCAAACTGGAAATCCAGAACTGGATTTCCTAAATGAACTGTATACGACTGCCCTACGTGATGGGGTATCTCCTTATAGTTTACAGGTAGAAAGTGGTAGTTTTGTGATTCCTCACGGAGACCACAATCACTACATCAAGGTTCAAACTAAGGGCTATGAAGTAGCTTTGAAAAATAAGATTCCGGCCCTACAATCGACCTATCAACCTGGAGCATTTGATGAACAAACAGTTCTATCTAAGGTGGATCAACTTTTAGCAGATAGCAGAAGTCTCTACAAAGACCAGCCAATCATGCAGAGACGTGTTGAACTTGCTTTGGGGCAATTCACCGAAAATATGAAAAAACTGGCAACAAACTCAACTGCTGGATATCTAGCAGCCTTTGATCTCTTTGATAAACAGTATATCCATGTGGATCAAAGTGTGGCACCGGTTGAAACTTCATCTTTAGATAAGAAGTACCAAGCCCTTGTAGATAAGATCAATACACTGGATACAGATACTTATGGCTTGCCTAAGAAAGATCTTTTGGTACATTTACAGGAAGCAAAACTAGCACAGGATGAGACAGAGTTGGATGCGATTGAAGCAAAACTGCAAGCCTTGCAAGATTTCCGAGATCGGACAGGGGTTACAACAGTAGAGCACATCAAGTATTTCTACGAACATGTATCTGACGGCCGTCTTAGAGAAGAACTTCGGAACCGTGTTGCCAAGTTGACATGGGAACTTTACCAGTCACAATCTTTCCTCAAAGCAACCGACTTGAACAAGTTATTCCCAACTATTTACCAAACTAAGCTAGAAGTAGAAGAAGCTCTCAAAGAAGAACCCGTTTCTACAAAAGCTGGTAAGACCATTCTAGATACGGAAAAAGTAGATAGTCAAACTGCTAAGACCGCCATCTATGAATTCCTAAAAGAACTCTACGGTGATTTTATGCCAGAAGAGCGGGTTAGTCATGTTAAGAAGGAAGAAGTGGATGCTCTCCTAACTAAAGCTGCTCAACTCCTAGCACGTGTCAAAGAAGATGGTGTCAAACAATCCCTAGCTGAAGAAGCAGCTAATATCAAAGCGGCTACTGAAAAGGAAAATGCAGACCTTGACGAAGCTAAAACACAACTTGAGGATCTCTTGAATCGTATTGCAGCGACTATCCAACGAGAGAAAAAAGAAGCAGAACAAGATCCACAAACGGTGATTATCTACCAAAAACTCTATAATATCTTGCTCTCTCTTCACAAGTACTTAGAGGATAACAAAGGATCTGATGCTGACTTTGAACGTGTCGATGCCCTTTTTGATCAACTCGCAGCTAAAAGTAGTGATAAAGAAGGTCTCCTCACTCTAGCTAAAGATATCATTAGCTTGAACCAAGAACTTCGTTCAAAAGCAAGTGAAACTGACAGTCAATCTAAGTCTGAGAAAGGCAGTGAAACAACTGCTTCTAAACCAACAGAAAAGCAAGCGCAAAGTGAGTCTGAGCCAAGTGCTCAACCAAACGAATAAAAAGAAAGGCGAAGTAGCTGAGCTACCTCGTCTTTTTTAGTCTTTATAAGCTACAATACCAATGATGGTATCCACCGCACGCTCCATGGTCTGAAGACTGACGTATTCAAAACGTCCATGCATGTTTTCACCACCAGCAAAGATATTAGGAGTTGGGATCCCCATAAAGGAAATCTTAGACCCATCTGTTCCACCACGAATCGGTTCGATAATTGGCGCGATCCCTAAATCTTCCATAACAGCTTTAGCAATGGTAACGGGTGTCATGTCTTTCTCGATGACTTCTTTCATATTGTAGTACTGGTCTGTCAGAGTCAAGCTAACGCGATCATTCCCAAGCTCTTGATTCATCTTGTCAGCGATGGCTTGCATAGCTGCTTTACGAGCTTCAAAGGCATCTTTTTCAAAGTCACGGATGATGTAGCTTGCACGCGCCTCCTCGACACTACCTGTCACATCCATAAGATGATAGAAACCTTGATAACCATCTGTCAATTCAGGTCGGTCATTCTCTGGAAGTTGATTATGAAAATCAATCGCTAGCTGAAGGGCATTGACCATCTGTCCTTTAGCAGTACCAGGGTGAACATTGCGCCCTTGGAAATGCAATTCAGCACCAGCTGCTGAGAAAGTTTCATACTGAAGCTCACCTAGCGGACCACCATCAACAGTATAGGCAAAGTCAACGTTAAAGTCTTCAGCATCAAATTTGTTAGCTCCAACACCGATTTCTTCATCTGGTCCAAAACCAACTCGAATCTCACAGTGTTTGATTTCGGGATGAGCAGTCAGATATTCAATAGCAGTCATAATTTCAGCAATCCCTGACTTGTCATCAGCACCCAGCAAGGTCGTGCCATCAGTTGTGATAAGCGTTTGGCCTGGATATTTCTCAAGGCTCTTGAAATCAGCAGGATCGAGTTTAAATCCAGAATCACCCAAGTCGATAACTCCACCATCGTAATTTTCAATGACTTGCGGATTAACTCCCTCAGCATTAAAATCAGCAGTATCCATGTGGGAGATGAAGCCAATCTTGCGTGTAAGGCTGGGATCATTAGCTGGTAAGGTACCAATAGCAAAACCATTTGGAAGGTAGTAGACGTTTTGCAGACCGACACGTTTCATTTCAGGAATAAGAACATTGGTCGCAAAATCTACCTGGCTTTGCGTACTTGGAGTAGTAGTAGAGTGTTCATCAGAACGCGTATTGACCTTAACGTAGGTCAAGAAACGATCTAAAAGGTTCGGATAAGTCATAAAAACTCCTTTAACAATCATAAAATAGAATGCAAACTTCGGAAAAAACCTTATTCTGAAAATTTCATGAATTTTGAAAAAATATAATAATTCAAATTCAATAGACTTTTAAATGAAATTTTGGATATTCTAGAATAAAATATATGCATTGATATTTTATGAGATTTTTTTATTCTTTTTTCATTTTACCATAGAATAGTTTGAAAGACAAAGAAGAATCATACTATTTTACAATCAATATAATATAAAATAATTATATTGATTGACACTGTTTGGAGTTTAGTGTACAATTGTTTTATAAATTCTATAGATTGATATAGTAATAATATAAAAACATTCTAGTTAAGGAGAATAAAATGAACATTCGCTTTGATTTTAAGAAAGTTCAAATTATTGCGCGCCGTTTAGTTACACTGTTAGCTATTCTCTTTTTGTGTGCTCCGATAGGTATGTTAAATGCTGATTCTAATACAGAACCTCAGACAACTCTTCACAAGACAATTACTCCGATATCCGGACAAGATGACAAGTATGAGTTGTCATTGGATATCACTTCTAAGCTTGGGACAGAAACTCAAACGGATCCCTTAGATGTTGTTTTAGTAGCAGATCTCTCAGGAAGTATGAACAAGAGAGATGTTCCTTCTTCTACTGGACGAACAATTACAAGATTGGATGCTTTAAAAAATACCCTTAAAGGGACTCGAGATCGTCAGGGATTAATTGATACGATTTTATCCAATTCAAATAATCGGTTATCCATGGTAGGTTTTGGCGGAAAGATTGATAATAAGTTTGCGGAACAATCATGGAATGCCTACTACCGAAAATGGGAGTGGGGATATCGGTATTGGCCGTATGAAGAGAGAACAGCATTTTATGATGGTGTGTCCCCATGGGATGATGCGGAAACAATTTTAAATTGGAATAACGATGCTAGTGGTTCAAAGACTGCAGTTAGTAATATGAAGATTGCTGGTGGCAAATCAATAGGGACTGAATCAGGAATCGGTACAGGAACCAATATTAGCGCAGGTATTCGTATTGCCAATCAATTGATGGATAGTGCAAGGTCTAATGCTAAGAAAGTTGTTATTGTTCTATCAGATGGTTTTGCCAATATGTATTACAACGACAGTGGTTATACAGTTTATAACTATAATAATCAAGATGGATCAGAAACGGCTCCAGATTGGTTCTGGAATAATTTAGATGGATCTATCAATAATCTCGCCTATAGTCTCGCTCCAAAACTAGATGGCTTTTACTCTATTAAATTTCGTTATTCAAACAATGTCGACAGTATTACCAGTTTGCAGTATTATATCAGGTACCACAATTCTTCCATTCCTAATGAAATCCTATCCGCAAACAATGAAGACCAGTTACGAGACAGTTTTAAAGATATCACTGATAAGATTCTGCCTCTGGGAATTCACCGTGTGACTATCAAAGATGTTCTTTCTAAGTATGTCCAGCTATTACCGAACGGATCGTCAGAGTTTCGTGTAGTGAAAGAAACGGCTGGTAGCAGTGAAACATTAACCGAAGAGCAAGTAACTTTTGATACCAAGACAACCTCTGGTGGATTAGTGGAAGTTACGGCTAAATTTTCTCCGAATTATTCCTTGGAAGATGGGGCTCGATACGCTCTCAAATTTACTGTTACATCTAGTCAAGATGCTCTGGATGCCATTGCTGGTGATAAAAAGATAGAGGCTGGTGATGCTGATGGTTCTGATGTCAATAAACTCTATTCCAATAAAGGTGCCAGTGTCACCTATTCCTATGGAATAGGCACCTCACAAACCAAGACCAAAGAATACTCTGACAACCCAACATTTAAGCCTTCAGATCCATTAACGGTACCAGTGGAAGTTGAATGGCAAGGTGTGACGGGTGCGAGAACTGTTATTACAGCTGATCAACCGAGTAATATTGAACTGAAACTGGTTCAAAAGAACAAGAACGGAGGTTCTGATAATCAAGACTATCGAAAAACCAATGTGAATGTTGGTAAAAACGTATCTAATGAAACGAGGAACTTTGAAAAAGTTGCCAAAGGATATCAATACGATTTAATTGCACCGGACGTCCCAGCCTTTACCAAAGAAATAAAAAATGTTGGTACAGAATCTAAACCATCCTTTAAGGTAATCTATAAACAATTACCAAGCCTGACAATTAAAAAAGTGTTGAAATTCGAAAACAACTTGAACAAGGAGTTTTGGATTAAGGTAAAACTAACCTCTCCTGATTCTACGCCATTGAATGGAACTTTTGGTGAGATAACTGTTGTGAATGGTGAAGCGAAGATTCGTGTTGACAAACGAAAACGTTGGAAAGGTATTCTAAGCTATCTTCCTCGAGGAACCCACTACAAGGTTGAAGAAGAAGCCACATCAACAATTGGTTACCACGTTACATATGAGAATCAAGAGGGCGATCTGAATAAAGACGAGACCAGTACTGTCACGAACCACAAGCTTCCAAGTTTATCAGTCACAAAAAAGGTTACGGGGGTATTTGCCAACCTATTAAAATCCTTCAAGATTACCATTAACATAAAGGATGCTCAGAATAGACCATTGAATGGTTCCTATAATGTATTGGTGAATAACAAAAGAACGATCTTGCAGTTTACTGACGGACGAGCGTCTGTTGATCTTAACAAAGACCACACGATAAAAATTTATGGGCTACCACTTGATAGCTCCTATACCGTAGAAGAAGAATCAAACTCTTCGATTGGTTATCAGGTTACTTATGAAAATAAAGAAGGCAAGCTTGATGCGGACAAGTATGCGACAGTCAGGAATAATAAAAATAGTGTACCTGAAACTGGAATTGACTTCCTCAGCAGTACACTCGTGTTAGGAATAATCCTTCCTCTAGGAGGTATCTTCTTTACAATCCTACTCGGCTATCTAGTGGTACATAGGAGAAAATAATGCTACTTAAAAAGAAACATAAGAAAACAGTAACACAAGTCAATCGGGATAAGTCTCCGCCGAGTGTATGGGGAGATATCCTCTACTTAGTCAGTAAGCTTCTGATGGTTGGGTTTGTACTGGCCACCCTTTACTTTTTTGTCTTTGGACTATTGAGATACAATGACGATGGCATGAAGCCAGCCTTAAAAGATGGCGACTTGGTTGTCTACTATAGGCTTGATAAACGTTATTCGATTGGTGACCTGCTCGTCTATAGTTATAAGGGCAAGGAAAGAGTGGCGCGTGTCATAGCAACCGAAGGAAGTACGATCGATATAAACGAAAATGGTCTCATCATCAACGGTTCTCCTCAACAAGAGCAGGATATCTACAAAGAAACGCTGCTCTATAAGGAAGGGGCTACCTTCCCAATGAAAGTCCCAGCAGGACAACTCTTTGTCCTCGGAGACAATCGAACAACGGCTGTAGATAGTCGTGCTTTTGGAACCATTCCTATACAGGATACCCATGGCAAGGTGGTAACAGTCCTAAGGCGACGGGGCTTTTGATGATAATTTATGAAAAAAGAAATTTAAAAACAAAAGGAATAATCATGAAAAAAAGATTTTTGAAAAAATTAGTTACTGCAAGCATTGCAGCTGTAACCGCCTTGTCGGTCTTTAGAGGAGTTCCAACATTTGCGGATGATAATGATGTGGCAACTGCTAAAGCAACTGGTGAAACAAGTGCAAAAGTAGCTATTAATAAAACACTGAATATTGCTGAAGGAATTACAACACCGAAAGCGACTTTTAGGTTTACTTTTACTCCACAACCTGGAACTTCTTCAAATGATGCTCCTTATCAAATGGCTTCAAATTCGGAAAGTAATAAGGGATTCATTCCTGATCGTACGGTGACTTATTCGGAAGCTGATCGCTTAGCCAGTGGTCAATCAAGCATTAAAAAAGATACAGGTGACATTTTTGCTGGAGTTTCTTATGATCATGCAGGCGAGTATGTTTACCTCGTAAAGGAAACAGATAAAACTTATACACCTATTAAAGATAAAAATGATCAAGATATAGATGCTGTGAAATATGATACTCGCACTTATAAAATGCATGTAATTGTCAAAAATAAAGAAAATTCAGGTACCTTTATTTCTTCTGTTTACTTTAGAGAAGAGAATAAACCTGGCGCTGCTAAAGTTGCTCCATCTTCAAATTCAAATATTTTCAAATATGATTTATTTGAGAACACATATACTAAAAACGGAGGGAAAATTGATCCAACAGATCCTAAACACCCAAATGAACCAACAAAAGATATAACAGACAATGCAAAAAAATCCTTAACTATTCTAAAAAAAGTTGACGGAGGGACTGCGGATCGTACAAAAGATTTCCAATTTGAGATAACTGTAAAATTACCCAAAACAAATGAAACAGCAGTATCTCCTGTAACACAAATTACAGTTCATTATGGTGATAAAACTGAAAATGTTGATGTTGCTACCGATAAAGTCACATTTACTAAAACTTTTACTTTGAAGCATGGTCAAGAGTTTGCCATTGCTAATCTTCCAGCAGGTTCTCGTTATACTGTAAAAGAAACCGGAAGCAAAGGATATACCGCTACTTCTAAATATACTGAGAATGGTGAAAGTAAAACCAAATCAGATGGTACTCAAGCCCAAGATTATACAGTTGAAAATGTTCTTGTCGGTGAAAAATTGAACGACAACACTTTTACCAATAAATTCCAAGACGTTACCCCTACTGGTCTCTTGATTGACAATCTTCCCTTCATCTTGATGATTGGTCTTGGTTTGGCTGGATTTGTTGCTTTGTCTAAAAAACGCAGACAAGCTTAAGCAAGTGGTTTGACCGATGAAAATCAAGCGTGAGAAACCAAAAAAGAGTTTGTCTAGGCGGCTGGTCCTTGCTGTAGATGCATTGATGAATCATATCTTGCTCCTCTTGGCAGCCTTAGTCTTTCTCTTTGGTTTCTACGCCCTTTGGGATGCCAATCAGGTTTATTCTCAGGCTTCATCAAGTGAGTATGAGGCTTATAGACCTGTTAGTACCAGTGAGAAGGATGAGCTTGATAGTTTTTCTGGCTTTCACAAGCTACAGCAAGTCAATCCAGAGGTTCTCGGTTGGATCAATGTCTATGGCACCAATATCGACTATCCCTTAGTCCAAGCCAAAGACAATGAAAAATACCTGAACAAGGATTCCAAGGGAGAATTTGCAGCTACAGGAGCTATTTTCCTTGAGGCTCGAAATGAATCCAAATTCGAAGACTTTAATACCATCATCTACGGACACCATGTAGAAAATGGGGTTATGTTTGGAGATGTAGCGAAGTTTTCTGATAAGGAATTTTTTGACCAGCATCGCTACGGTAGTATTTACTATAATGGTGTTGAAAAAGGTCTTGAGATCTTTGAGATGCTCGAGGTGGACGCCTATGACTTTAACATCTACGATCCAGGTATTAATGGGGATAATCGGCGCCAAGAATATATCGATCACTTACTCTCGGTTGCCATCCACAAACGAGACATTACACTGGGGCCAAATGACCATATCATCCTTCTCAGTACCTGTTTCCTAGACGTAACAAATGGGAGACATATCGTAGTTGCCAAGATTACGGATACGGTTCCAAAGGACACCTTCCATACGAAAAAATCAAAACCATTCCCTTATAGTGTCTTTGATGATTCGTCGCTCGGACGATTTCTCTCATCGATTCCTTTGTGGATATGGTACATCATCTTGTTTATCTTGCTCTTGCTATTGATCTTCTTGCTCATCATCCTCTACTTGATCTTGCGTCGTAGAAAAGAAGCAAAGGAAGAAGGGGCAGATACCATTACTGACTAAACTACCAATAAAAGAGAAAGGGACAGCCTCTCTTGCTCTTTTATTTTCAAGGCTAGAAAGGAGAAAGAAGGAAATATGAAAACAAGTACAAGTCGCGAAGCCATAAAGGCCATTCTATCCCTCTTTCTAGCTTTTTTCTGTCTTTTTACAGCTGATAGAGCTCTTGCGAGCGACTACGATCATTATAATCCCATTGAAAAGGATGCCAGCAGTACGGGCTTTGAAACCTTGCAACACCTCAACAAGGATGTTTGTGGTTGGATTAGCCTCGATGGGACCAAGGTAGACTATCCTCTCTTACAGAGTCAGGACAATGTCAAATACCTTGACCGCAATGCCTTTGGCGATTATACTGTGTCAGGTTCTATATTCCTAGACTATCGTTTTAACCCAAATTTTACGGACTTTAACACCATCATTTATGGTCACTCCATGGCTTCTGGTGCTATGTTTGGGGAGATTCAAAAATTTGCGGATCAAGATTTTTTTGAAAAGCATCGTTATGGCTCTATCTATTATAACGGCCGTGAACGAGGGCTTGAGATATTTGGAATTTTAGAAGTAGATGCCTATGACACGGAGATTTACCGAACTTTGAGTTCCAACGATGAGGAACACCAGGCCTACTATCAATATTTGCTAAGTAAAGCCAAGTACAAGCGAGATGTTTCCTTGACCTCAACGGACAAGATTGTTTTATTAAGCACCTGTTTCCTTAATATTACCAACGGACGGCATATCCTCTTAGCTAAAATAACGGATGCACCAGTAAAAGCAGCCCAGGATAAAAGTGGGGAAGCAGTAGGGACGCGGTATTTCGATCAAGGCCTACCAACGCATTGGATTTATATCCTTGCCTTTCTTCTCCTGATTATCGTTATTTTACTCCTTGTCGTTATCATCCTAATCATAAGGCGAGATAGAAAGACAAAAGAACAAAAGAAATAGTAGACGTCGGAAGCGTTTACTATTTTTTTCTTTCATGATAGAATAGATAGTGAAAATAATAACATAAGGATGATAACATGAAAAAAGCTATATTAATGATGACCTTTGGATCTCCAGAGGAGATTAGTTTTGAAGGAGTAGCAGAATTTTTTACAAATATTCGTCGTGGTGTTAGACCCCAAGACCACGAGATTCAGACTCTCTATGACAACTATGTCCTTATCGGTGGGACGCCCTTGCAGCGGATTACACGTGAGGAGGTTGATTTAGTCAAGGAACGTTTAGGCGAGGAGTACGGTATCTACTTTGCCAATAAGTTTTCTCGGCCCTTTATCCCTGATGTGATCAAGCAGATGGAGTCTGATGGTATTGAAGAATGTATTTGTTTGATTTTGGAACCTCATTATTCCTTTTACTCAGTCATGGGGTATGAAAAGTTTTTGGAAAGCCAGCAGATCCGATTTTTAGTTATTAAGGACTGGTATCAGCAACAGCCTTTGCTGGACTTCTGGACAGATGAGATTAGAAAAATTTTACGAAACCATGTGGGAGAAGAATCTTTCAAGGTAATCTTTTCAGCTCACAGTGTTCCCATTTTTGCCTTGGATTATGGAGATCCTTATATCGATCAGATTTTCGATAATAGCAAGCTCATTGCTGAACAACTCGGCCTAACAACCGACCAGTATACCAATACTTGGCAGAGCGAAAGCGATATTGGAATCCCTTGGATCAAGCCAGATGTCTTAGAATATTTACGAGAACAAAAGCAACATCCAGAGCATTATATTTTTGTCCCGATTAGCTTTATCAGTGAGCACATCGAAGTCTTGTTTGATAACGATGTGGAATGTTATGAGTTGTGTCAAGAATTAGGTGTCACCTACCATCGTCCACCTATGCCCAATACAGATAGCCGTTTAATTGACGCTTTAGTTGCTACTGTACGAGCCAATGAAGACAAAGAATTTAAAGCTTTTCTCCCAGAAGAAGAAACCTTCGATGAGTTAGCGCCTTCGGCAACTACAAAGGACATCATGGAGGAGACAGACGACCTTCAGATGCCAGAATTTGTCAAAAAACTCATTGAGAAAAAAGGCCGTGAAAATGTGAAGATGCCTTACTTGATTAAGAAAATGCTCGAAAAGGCTGGGAAGTTACCAAAAGAGTAAAGAAAAAAGGATTTAGCTTTAAGCTAAATCCTTTATCTGTTTTATTTTTTCTCAAGAAGAGCTTTGATTTCTTGAAGAACTTCAAGTTCAGTTGGAGCAGCAGGTGCTTCCTCAACTACTTCCTCTTTCTTACGAAGGTTTTGCGCTTTTTCCATAGCTTTAATAACGAAGAAAAGCACAGTACCTACAACGAGAAAGTTGATAATAGCACTCAAGAATTTACCATATGTAACACCATTCCATGCAAGCTCAGCGATGTTTTGTACTTTCGCAGCTTCCAAAGCTGGGTTCAATAGAAGTGGAGTGATGATATCGTTAACAAATGAAGTAACGATAGCACCAAATGCAGAGGCAATGATCACACCGACAGCGAGGTCAACGACATTACCACGAAGCAAGAATTCTTTAAGATCCTTTAACATTTTCATAAATTCCTTTCCTAATTTTCTAATTTATTATATCCTAAATTGTGACAAAAAGCAACTTGAACGCTCAAAGTGGTCAGTTGTTTCCTTTAAAAATATAGATTTTGCTGAAAATATAGTTTAAAATGATGATCAAGATTTGTGCTAGAATAGTTTCAATCGTATTAACCCTATCTATATTAAATTCGACAAACTGGCCAATAATATCAGGGAAAGTTGTAACAAAGATATAAGTTAAAAGAACGTCAAGACCAAGAGTAGAAAGACGAGCTAAGAAAAACTTAGCCAGGCGGGGTGGCCAATTCCTTCTCTCTTGTTTAAAGACGATTGTATCATTTGTGAGAAAGGCAAAGAGAATCCCGATAATATTTGCGAGGGCAGTTGCGAGGATTTCCTGGTGGCTGATATGGTAAATAAGTAAACGAGATACAATAGAAACCAAAGTCGTAGCGCCACCAAAAAATAGGTAGGAGAGAATCTCGTTATCAAAGAAAGCTTTTATTCGTTTTTTCATGATTTTAGTATAGCATAATGCTAGCTAATGTGCTATACTAGTAAGGTTGATAACCTCAACCCTTGGTGCTTAGCTTCTTTCACCAAGCATATTTTACGCGGGAAACCGCTAAAGGAGAAAACATGAAAAAATTAACTGTTCGCGACATGGCAGACATCGCTATCGTTGCTGCGATCTATGTAGTTTTGACTATTACGCCACCAATCAATGTTCTTAGTTTTGGGGTGTATCAGTTCCGGATTTCAGAAATGCTGAATTTCTTGGCATTTTACAATCCTAAATACATTTTCGGTGTGACAATTGGATGTATGATTGCTAATTTATTTAGTAGTTTTGGCCTAATAGATGTCTTTGTTGGTGGAGGTTCTACCCTAGTTTTCCTTAGTCTAGGGGTATTGCTCTTTGCAAAATACAGCAAAGATTACCTCTTTAACGGATTGATTCGAAAAGATCATTTCTTCTTTTCAATCCTCTTCTCCATTTCAATGATTACCATTGCAGCTGAACTCCATATTTTGACAGAAGCTCCCTTCTTCTTCACATGGTTCTCTACTGGAATTGGTGAGTTTGCATCACTTATTGTGGGAGCGATTTTGATTGGTAAACTGGGACAGCGAATCGATCTAACAAAATAAGAAGTTTATAAGCTAGATTATTGCTAAATCTAGCTTTTTTCATTCCATAAAATTAAAAGAGAGCGCTTGACAAGAACATAGAACTATAGTATACTTTTTAGGTAAGCTGATTTAGCTCAGTTGGCAGAGCGCATCCATGGTAAGGATGAGGTCGCCGGTTCAATCCCGGCAATTAGCATTAAATAGATAGAAAACCCCTTATTTACAAGGGTTTTTGTTATGTCTGCCCCAAATTTTTCAAAGATATTTCTTATGCACCTGTATAAACGAAGTTAAAGCGTTTTGGCTGTTGACAAAAGTGCCCCTATCTAGTAGAATAGTAGATGCGATGAGTCGATAGGTAGTCTTCGGACTACTATTGAGCATAAGGAGGTCATAACGCAGGAGCGGACCTTGATGAGTTGTGTGAACCTGCTCATCACATGAAGATGCCTCTTAGTCCCTGGTCAATGACTAGGGATTTTTAATTTTCAGAAAATATAACCCAAAAATGCTTTTCAATTTCTGGAAAAAGTAGTATAATACATCTATTATAGAAATTTTTAGAAAATTCCGAAAGAGGTTATTTATGGGATATACAGTTGCTGTAGTCGGCGCGACAGGTGCTGTCGGAGCTCAGATGATAAAAATGTTGGAAGAATCAACACTTCCAATCGATAAAATTCGTTACCTTGCTTCTGCACGTTCAGCAGGCAAGACTTTGAAATTTAAGGACCAAGATATTACGATTGAAGAAACGACTGAGACAGCTTTTGAGGGTGTTGATATTGCACTCTTCTCAGCAGGCGGTTCGACATCAGCTAAGTATGCACCATACGCAGTTCAAGCTGGAGCGGTAGTAGTGGATAATACATCTTATTTCCGTCAAAACCCAGATGTACCATTGGTTGTCCCAGAAGTAAATGCTCATGCACTTGATGCCCACAACGGAATCATTGCCTGCCCTAACTGTTCAACAATCCAAATGATGGTGGCTCTTGAACCTGTCCGTCAAAAATGGGGCTTGGACCGTATCATCGTTTCAACTTACCAAGCAGTCTCAGGTGCTGGTATGGGAGCGATCCTTGAAACACAACGTGAACTTCGTGAAGTCTTGAATGACGGTGTGAATCCACGTGATTTGCATGCGGAAATCTTGCCTTCAGGTGGTGACAAGAAACACTATCCTATCGCCTTTAACGCTCTTCCGCAAATCGATGTCTTCACGGACAATGATTACACTTACGAAGAGATGAAGATGACTAAGGAAACGAAGAAAATCATGGAAGATGATAGCATCGCAGTGTCTGCAACATGTGTGCGTATTCCTGTCTTGTCTGCTCACTCTGAGTCTGTTTACATTGAAACAAAAGAAGTGGCTCCAATCGAAGAAGTGAAAGCAGCTATCGCAGCCTTCCCAGGTGCAGTTCTTGAAGATGATGTAGCTCATCAAATCTATCCACAAGCCATCAATGCAGTTGGTTCACGTGATACCTTTGTTGGTCGTATCCGTAAAGACTTGGATGCAGAAAAAGGAATCCACATGTGGGTTGTTTCCGATAACCTTCTTAAAGGTGCTGCTTGGAACTCAGTTCAGATTGCAGAAACGCTTCACGAACGTGGATTGGTTCGTCCAACAGCTGAGTTGAAATTTGAATTAAAATAGTCATATCGTTTAGGAGTTCAGATGAACTCCTTCTTTGAAATAGAGAGGTGTTTCTCATGTCTTATCAAGATTTAAAAGAGTGTAAAATCATCACAGCCTTTATTACCCCTTTTCATGAGGATGGTTCCATCAACTTTGATGCCATTCCAGCCTTGATTGAGCATTTATTGGCCCATCATACAGACGGCATTCTTCTAGCTGGAACGACTGCTGAGAGTCCGACCTTGACCCACGATGAGGAGTTGGAACTCTTTGCGGCTGTACAAAAGATTGTTAATGGACGTGTTCCTTTGATTGCGGGTGTAGGTACCAATGATACCCGAGACTCGATTGAGTTTGTCAAAGAAGTCGCAGACTTTGGTGGCTTCGCTGCTGGACTTGCTATCGTACCATACTACAACAAACCTTCTCAAGAAGGCATGTACCAGCACTTTAAAGCTATTGCAGATGCTTCTGACTTGCCTATTATCATCTATAACATTCCAGGGCGTGTAGTAGTGGAATTAACTCCAGAAACCATGCTTCGCTTGGCTGACCATCCAAATATCATCGGTGTTAAAGAATGTACCAGCTTGGCCAATATGGCTTACTTGATTGAGCACAAGCCAGAAGAATTCTTGATTTATACAGGTGAAGATGGAGATGCCTTCCATGCCATGAACCTTGGTGCGGATGGGGTTATTTCTGTTGCCTCCCATACAAATGGAGATGAGATGCACGAGATGCTCACTGCCATTGCAGAAAGCGATATGAAGAAAGCAGCAGCTATTCAACGTAAATTCATTCCTAAGGTCAACGCCCTCTTCTCTTATCCAAGTCCTGCTCCAGTTAAGGCAGTTTTGAACTATATGGGATTTGAAGCTGGACCAACTCGTCTACCTCTAGTTCCAGCACCAGAAGAAGATGCCAAACGCATTATCAAAGTTGTCGTAGATGGCGACTACGAAGCAACTAAGGCAACCGTAACAGGTGTCTTAAGACCAGATTACTAATAAAGACAATAAAATCCATGACCGCAAGAAGGATCATGGATTTTTCTTATTTTCCTAAACAGAATTGGCTAAAGAGTTGGGTAATGAGTTCATCTGGAGCAGCATCCCCAGTGATTTCTCCGAGAATTTCCCAAGTACGGGTTAAGTCAACTTGAAGCAAATCAACTGGCATCCCCAGTTCCAGACCTTCATTGACAGCTTGTAGGCTTTCAACAGCCTTTTCAATCAAGGAAATATGACGGGCATTAGATAGGTAAGTAGCATCTTGCTCAACCAAACCAGCATTTTCAAAGAAGAGGTTGTTGATTCTCTCTTCAATCTTATCGATATTTTGATTTTTAAGAACTGAAATACGGATAACATCTTCAGGGAGTTCCGAAGTTTCAATTGCTTCTGGTAGGTCAGTTTTATTGAGTAGAATAATGCGGTTAGTATCCTGACTGATTTCTAAGAGTTGTCTGTCTTGTGCTGTTAGTGGCTCACTAGCATTTAGCACTAGTAGTACCAAGTCAGCTTCCTTGAGGGCTTTTCTCGAACGCTCAACACCGATTTGTTCCACGATATCATCTGTTTCCCGAATACCAGCTGTATCAATCAATTTGAGAGGAACACCATTGATGTTGACGTATTCTTCGATGACATCACGGGTGGTACCAGCGATGTCCGTTACAATAGCCTTGTCTTCACGAAGGAGATTGTTGAGGAGACTGGATTTCCCAACATTGGGACGGCCGATGATAGCAGTTGAAATTCCCTCACGAAGGATTTTACCGCGACGAGCTGTTCTAAGGAGATTGGTTAGCAATTGTTCAAACTCCATAGTCTTCTCGCGGACAACAGCAGTAGTAGCTTCCTCAACATCGTCGTACTCAGGATAGTCGATATTGACCTCAACTTGGGCAAGTGTATTGAGGATTTCTTGGCGAGTATTGTTAATGAGGTCAGAAAGAGAACCGTCCAATTGTTTGACTGCAATATTCATAGCCTTGTCAGTCTTGGCACGGATGATGTCCATCACTGCCTCAGCCTGTGTCAAGTCCACGCGACCGTTTAGAAAGGCGCGTTTGGTAAATTCACCAGGTTCTGCCAACCGAGCTCCTTCACGAATAGCTAGCTGGAGAATTTCATTGGTTACTGCAATCCCACCGTGGGTGTTAATCTCGATAATATCCTCACGAGTGAAGGTTTTTGGAGACTTCATAGCACCAATCATAACCTCGTCCATAACCTTGCCAGTTTGAGGGTCGACGATATGCCCGTAATTAAGAGTGTGGCTAGCAACCTGATTCAAGTCTTTTCCTTTAAAAATCTTTTGCGCAATGGCAAAACTATCTGTTCCGCTCAGGCGGACAATACCAATGGCTCCTTCACCTAGTGGAGTAGAGATAGCAGCGATGGTATCAAATTCACGTGTAATCATACTATTTCCTTTTGTATTTCTTTTCTTAGGATAGGTATCCAAGCATCTCTTCAAATTGTAACAAAATTAGACTATTTCTTCAATGGATGCTACTTGGAGATTGAAAAAGCCTAAGCAATACTGCTTAAGCTGGTTTATTTGGTGCGCATTTCTCCTTGTGGGAAGTAAGTCCCTTCTGGCATGTCGTTGATGATGACATGAACGGCTGATTGAGGGGCTCCAGTGTTACGGACAACAGCTTCCGTTACTTCCTTAGCAAGAGCTTTCTTTTGCTCGAGCGTGCGACCTTCAAATAAATCGATGCGTACAAATGGCATAATAGCTTCCTCCACTAGTTTTTGATTTCTTCTATTTTACCACATTTTGCCGTTTAAAGCTTCAGAAAATTATGATATACTAGAATGTAGCAAAAATTTAGAAATGGACGTGAAATAGAAGCATGGCACAGTTGTATTATCGTTATGGGACCATGAACTCTGGTAAGACGATTGAGATTCTCAAGGTGGCCTATAACTACGAGGAGCAAGGAAAGGGAGTTGTGATTATGACTTCGGCTCTGGATACGCGTGACGGTGTTGGCTATGTATCTAGTCGAATCGGTATGAAACGCCCAGCCATTGCGATTGAGGAAACGACGGATATCTTTGGTTATATCCGAGACTTACCTGAGAAACCATACTGTGTGTTGGTCGATGAGGCCCAGTTTCTCAAGCGTCACCATGTTTACGACCTAGCTCGTGTTGTCGATGAGTTAGACATACCTGTCATGGCTTTTGGTTTGAAGAATGACTTTCGCAATGAATTGTTCGAAGGTTCCAAATACCTCTTGCTCTTAGCAGACAAGATTGAAGAGATAAAGACCATCTGTCAGTATTGTAAGAAAAAGGCGACTATGGTGTTGCGAACTCAAGATGGCGTGCCAGTCTATGATGGAGAACAAATTCAGATCGGTGGCAATGAAACCTATATCTCAGTCTGCCGTAAACATTATTTTGCGCCTGAAATCAATAAGGAGAATGAAGAAAAATGAACATCTATGATCAACTACAAGCTGTAGAAGACCGATATGAAGAATTAGGAGAATTGCTGAGTGACCCTGATGTCGTTTCAGACACCAAACGCTTCATGGAGCTTTCAAAAGAAGAGGCTTCAACTCGTGATACGGTAACAGCCTACCGTGAGTACAAACAAGTTCTTCAAAACATCGTTGATGCCGAAGAGATGATTAAAGAATCAGGCGGAGATGCGGACTTGGAAGAAATGGCCAAGCAAGAGCTGAAAGATGCCAAGGCTGAAAAAGAAGAATACGAAGAAAAACTGAAAATCTTGCTCCTTCCAAAGGATCCAAACGATGATAAGAACATCATCCTTGAAATCCGTGGAGCAGCTGGTGGAGATGAAGCAGCGCTCTTCGCTGGAGATTTGCTAACTATGTACCAAAAGTATGCAGAAGCCCAAGGCTGGCGCTTTGAAGTCATGGAAGCTTCTATGAATGGTGTCGGTGGTTTCAAAGAAGTGGTTGCCATGGTTTCTGGTCAATCTGTATACTCTAAGCTTAAGTACGAATCAGGTGCCCACCGTGTGCAACGTGTCCCTGTGACAGAGAGCCAAGGGCGTGTACACACTTCAACTGCGACAGTTCTTGTTATGCCTGAAGTGGAAGAAGTTGAATACGATATTGATTCAAAAGATCTTCGTGTGGACATTTACCACGCATCTGGTGCTGGTGGTCAGAACGTCAATAAGGTTGCGACTGCCGTGCGTATCGTTCACTTGCCAACCAATATCAAGGTTGAGATGCAGGAAGAACGTACCCAGCAGAAAAACCGTGAGAAGGCTATGAAGATTATCCGTGCGCGTGTTGCTGACCATTTTGCTCAGATTGCTCAAGATGAACAAGATGCCGAGCGTAAGTCAACAATCGGTACTGGGGATCGTTCTGAACGTATTCGTACTTATAACTTCCCACAAAACCGTGTCACAGACCACCGTATCGGTTTGACCCTCCAAAAACTAGATACGATTTTATCTGGTAAATTGGATGAAGTTGTGGATGCTTTGGTTCTTTATGACCAAACACAAAAATTAGAAGAATTAAACAAATAATGAAATTAGCTCAATTATTTTCAGATTTTGAAGAAGCGTTGATAAGACAAGGAGAGGAAGCAGAAAGCCTCTCTTTTGTCTACCGTAGCCTAAAAAATCTCTCTTTTACGGACTTTGTCTTTGCTCTTCAGCAGGAAGTGACAAAAGAGGAAGAAAATTTTGTAGAAGAAATTTACCAGCAGTTAGCGGCTCACAAACCAGCTCAGTATATCATTGGTCACGCAGATTTCTTTGGAATGCAGTTAAAAGTAGATGAGAGAGTTTTGATTCCTCGGCCAGAGACAGAAGAGTTGGTGGAGCTTATCTTGGCCGAAAATCCTGAGGAAAATCTTAAGGTCCTAGATATCGGGACTGGAAGTGGTGCCATAGCCCTTGGATTAGCTAAAAACAGACCGGATTGGTCAGTGACAGCAGCAGATATTTCCCAAGACGCCTTAGAGCTTGCATCAGAGAATGCTAGAAATCAAAATCTTAATATATTTTTTAAAAAATCTGATTGTTTTGCAGAAATTTCTGAAAAATATGATATAATTGTATCCAATCCACCCTATATCTCTCGTGAAGATGAGTCAGAGGTCGGTTTGAATGTTTTACATTCGGAGCCTCATCTAGCTCTCTTTGCAGATGAGGATGGCCTAGCTATTTACCGCAGAATTGCGGAAGATGCAAAAGACTATCTCACAGATGGTGGTAAGATTTATCTTGAAATTGGATACAAGCAAGGTCAAAGTGTTCCTGCGCTTTTTAGGAAATATCTTCCTGAAAAACGGGTACGAACACTCAAGGACCAATTTGGTCAAGATAGGATGGTTGTAGTTGATGATGGACAGGATTAGACAAGAGTTGGAAAAGGGCGGAGCTGTTGTTCTACCAACCGAGACAGTTTATGGTCTCTTTGCTAAGGCCTTAGATGAAAAAGCTGTCGACCATGTTTACCAACTCAAACGTCGTCCTAGAGAAAAGGCGCTCAATCTTAATGTCGCTTCTCTAGAGGACATCTTGCACTTTTCAAAGAATCAGCCAACTTATCTACAAAAGCTTGTAGAGGCCTTTTTACCGGGTCCCTTGACCATTATCCTCGAAGCCAATGACCGAGTTCCCTATTGGGTCAACTCTGGTATTGCAACTGTCGGATTTCGGATGCCGAGTCACCCCATTACACTTGATTTGATTCGAGAGACAGGACCCTTGATTGGGCCGTCTGCCAATATTTCAGGTCAGGCAAGTGGCGTGACCTTTGCTCAAATTCTAGAGGATTTTGACCAAGAGGTTCTGGGTCTGGAGGACGACGCTTTTCTAACTGGACAGGATTCGACTATTTTGGATTTGTCTGGAGACAAGGTGAAAATCTTACGCCAAGGGGCAATTAAGCGAGAAGACATTCTTGCTCAGTTGCCAGAGATTTCTTTTGAGGAGGAGTGAGATGCTAAGAGATTTGCAAGAAACAGATGTGAATGCTATATGTGAGATTAACCAAGAGGCTTTGGGCTATTCTTTTAGTCCAGAGGAAACAGCTAGTCAACTAGCTAGATTATCTCAGGATTCACATCATTTCCTACTTGGTTATGAGGATGCAGTTAGTCATATCCTACTTGGATATGTCCATGCTGAAGTTTATGAATCCCTCTATTCCAAAGCAGGATTTAATATCTTAGGCTTAGCGGTTTCACCTCAAGCACAAGGGCAAGGTATCGGTAAAAGCTTACTGCAAGGGTTGGATCAAGAAGCAAAAAGACGGGGTTATGGGTTTATCCGCTTAAACTCTGCTGATCATCGTCTGGGAGCTCATGCATTTTATGAAAAAGTTGGTTATACTTGTGATAAAGTGCAGAAACGGTTTATTCGCATCTTTTAGTTGATTTTCTTATTGAAAAAAAACTAAAGGACCAGTCACACTATAAAGGAGAAGACCTATGATTTTTGACAAAGACGATTTTAAAGCATACGATGCTGATCTCTGGAATGCTATTGCCAAAGAAGAAGAACGCCAACAAAACAATATCGAGTTGATTGCTTCGGAAAACGTGGTTTCCAAGGCTGTTATGGCAGCTCAAGGGTCTATCTTGACAAACAAATATGCCGAGGGTTACCCAGGACGTCGTTATTATGGTGGAACTGATGTAGTAGACGTGGTAGAAACTCTAGCTATTGAACGTGCAAAAGAAATTTTCGGTGCTAAATTCGCCAATGTCCAACCTCACTCAGGAAGCCAAGCCAACTGTGCAGCATATATGGCTTTGATTGAGCCTGGTGACACTGTAATGGGAATGGATTTGGCAGCAGGTGGACACTTGACCCACGGAGCTCCAGTTAGCTTCTCTGGTCAAACCTACAACTTTGTTTCTTATAGTGTGGATCCTGAAACAGAACTCTTGGACTTTGATGCTATCTTGAAACAAGCCCAAGAAGTAAAACCAAAACTAATCGTAGCGGGTGCTTCAGCCTATTCTCAAATTATCGACTTCTCAAAATTCCGTGAAATTGCTGATGCTGTTGGGGCTAAGCTTATGGTCGATATGGCGCATATCGCTGGCTTGGTTGCAGCTGGTCTTCACCCAAGTCCAGTGCCATACGCTCATATCACTACAACAACGACCCACAAAACTCTTCGTGGACCACGTGGTGGTTTGATTTTGACAAATGATGAAGACCTAGCTAAGAAAATCAACTCAGCTATTTTCCCTGGTATTCAGGGTGGTCCTTTGGAGCATGTTGTCGCTGCTAAGGCTGTTTCCTTCAAAGAAGTTTTGGACCCAGCCTTCAAGGAATATGCTGCTAATGTCATCAAAAACAGCAAGGCTATGGTTGAAGTTTTCTTGCAAGACCCTGATTTCCGTATCATTTCTGGCGGTACTGAAAATCACCTCTTCCTAGTGAATGTTACTAAGGTTGTAGAAAACGGAAAAGTTGCTCAAAACTTGCTAGATGAAGTTAATATTACCCTAAATAAAAACTCAATTCCATACGAAACCTTGTCACCATTCAAGACAAGTGGGATTCGTATCGGTTCTGCAGCCATCACTGCACGTGGATTTGGTGAAGAAGAATGCCGTAAAGTGGCTGAACTCATCATTAAAACTCTTAAAAATGCAGAAAATGAAGCTGTCTTAGAAGAAGTGAGAAGCGAGGTCAAAGAATTGACAGATGCCTTCCCATTATACGAGGACTAAAACTTTTATGGACATTTATATTAAGAAAGCCATTATCCATCAGTTCAGCCCAGATGATACCGAGCTGTTCTTAGCGGATAAGTTTCTCAATATCACTCCAAAAATCGAAGAATACCTACGTAAAAAAATCGAACGCGTGTATTCAGATGAAGCCAAGACTGGGATTTTCGAAGAAGAAAATCCCTTCTTCAATCACATCACAGATGATTTGTTGGAGACTTCAGTAACACTGGCTAATCTTTGGAAAGAAGAGTTTAGCATTTCTGAAAATCTCAAGACCAATGACTTGATTTTTGTTCAGTTTTCTAAAGAAGGTGTAGAGCATTTCGCTTTCTTGCGAATTGCCCTGCGGGAAACCTTAACCCACCTTGGTGGAGAAGTTGATAATCCAATCAAGCTGACTCAGAATAACTTGCCTGGATTTGGAACGGGGGCTGATGAGGCCTTGGTGGTCAATCTTCAAAGTCGAAAGTACCACCTCATCGAGAAACGAATCAAGTATAATGGAACTTTTTTGAACTACTTTTCAGAGAATATGCTTGCTGTCGCCCCTAAGATTTCGCCAAAGAAATCCATAAAGGAATTGGAAAAAACGGCTCAGAGAATTGCAGAGTCCTTTAACACAGATGATTTTCAATTCCAATCCAAGGTCAAATCAGCGATTTTCAACAATCTTGAAGAAAGCAATGAATTGTCACCCGAGAAATTGGCTAATGACCTTTTTGACAACAATCTGACGGCTCGTTTGAGCTTTATTGACCAAGTCAAGGAAGCCGTACCAGAACCAGTCCAGTTCGATGAAATTGATGCCAGTCGTCAGCTCAAGAAATTTGAAAACCAAAAACTTTCCTTGTCAAACGGAATTGAACTCATCGTTCCCAATAACGTCTATCAAGACGCCGAGTCTGTTGAGTTTATCCAAAATGACAATGGAACCTATTCTATCTTAATCAAAAATATCGAGGATATTCAAAGTAAATAATGTTTAAATTTATAAGAAGAGTGCTTGTGCTAGCAGTCTTCCTTTTCGCAGGATACAAAGCTTATCATATCCATCAGGATGTTAAACAAGTCATGACCTACCAACCCATGGTTCGAGAAATCTTGAGCGAAAGAGATACTCCAGCCAATGAAGAGTTGGTGCTCGCCATGATTTATACCGAAACGAAGGGAAAAGAGCGGGATGTCATGCAGTCTAGTGAGTCTGCTAGTGGCGCTACCAATACCATCAATGACGATGCCTCTAGTATTCGCCAAGGGATACAGACACTAACAGATAACCTCTATTTGGCACAGAGCAAAGGAGTAGATGTCTGGACCGCCGTTCAAGCCTATAATTTTGGACCTGCCTATATCGACTTTATCGCTCAGAATGGCAAGGAAAATACTCTGGCACTAGCCAAGCGTTACTCCCGAGAAACGGTCGCTCCAATCCTAGGTAATACTACAGGTAAGACCTATACCTATATCAACCCAATTTCTATCTTTCACGGAGCCGAACTCTATGAAAATGGTGGAAATTATTACTACTCGAGACAGGTACGATTTAACCTGTATATTATGAAATTCTTTAATTTCTTTTAAGCATCTGGTTTGACCAGGTGTTTTTCACTATAAGCTTTCTTTAAGATTGTTTTATTAACCTAGAAAGGTAAAGGAGGGAATATCCCATGAGAAAGAAATTCTTTCTAACAAGTGCTGCAATATTGTGGGCCGCAACAGCTATGACGAGTGTCCACGCAGCAACCGATGTTCAAAAAGTAATCGATGAAACCTATGTTCAACCAGAATACGTTCTAGGTTCTTCTCTATCTGAAGACCAAAAAAATCAAACTCTTAGCAAACTTGGCTATGACGCATCAAAAGACACCAAAGATATCAAAACTATGACACCTGATATCTATTCGAAAATTATGAATGTGGCTAATGATGCTAGTCTACAGCTCTATTCGTCAGCGAAGATTCAAAAGCTAGGTGACAAGTCACCTCTAGAAGTCAAGATTGAAACGCCTGAAAATATCACCAAGGTGACGCAGGATATGTACCGTAACGCAGCAGTGACGCTGGGAGTGGAGCATGCAAAAATCACAGTTGCAGCTCCTATACCAGTTACAGGTGAGAGCGCCCTAGCAGGGATTTACTACTCGTTAGAGGCCAATGGTGCTAAAGTACCGCAAGCCAATAAAGACTTGGCCCAAGAAGAGCTAAAAGCCTTATCAGATATCAATGCTGAAAACAAGGACAAGTCAGGTTACGACGCCAATAAGCTCAATGTGGCTTTGGCAGATATCAAGGCTGGAATTGCAAAGGCAAAAGAAGCCAAAGGAAATCTAACAGAAGAAGATGTCCGCAAAATCGTTGAAGACACGCTAAAAAACTACAAACTTGATCAGGTTATAACAGGAAACCAGGTCAATATCATCATCAATTTTGCACTTAACCTCTCGAAGAGTGACATCTTGAATAATGCTGATTTCACTAAAACCCTAAAAGACCTCAAGGATAGCATTGTTTCCCAAGCTGGAGATAGCTTTAAAAATATCAATCTCAACTTTGATGCCAATAAAGCGCTAGAAGACGGGGGCAACTTCTTTAGTTCTCTTTGGCAAGCCATTGTCAACTTCTTCAAGAGTTTTGGTGCTTAGGTCATTTCATGATATAATAGATGGTAACAGAAATGTTGCCGTCTTTTTTGTCGGCCGATAGAAAGTGAAAAATATGTTAAAGAAAAATGATATTGTAGAAGTTGAAATTATTGATTTGACTCATGAAGGGGCAGGGGTTGCTAAGGTAGATGGTTTAGTTTTCTTTGTAGAAAATGCTCTACCAACTGAGAAAATCCTCATGCGAGTCCTTAAGGTCAATAAAAAGATTGGCTTTGGGAAAGTTGAAGAATACTTTGTTCGGTCACCTCATCGTAACCAAGACCTTGACCTAGCTTATCTACGCTCAGGTATCGCTGATTTGGGGCATCTTGCTTATCCAGAGCAGCTTAAGTTCAAAACCAAGCAAGTTAAAGACAGTCTCTACAAGATTGCTGGTATTACGGATGTAGAGGTCGCTGAAACGTTCGGCATGGACCATCCAGTCCAGTATCGAAATAAGGCACAGGTGCCAGTTCGTCGAGTGAATGGTGTCTTGGAAACTGGTTTTTTCCGTAAGAATTCGCACGACCTCATGCCACTTGAAGATTTCTTTATCCAGGATCCTGTCATTGACCAAGTTGTGGTAGTTCTACGCGATTTGCTTCGTCGTTTTGATTTAAAACCTTATGACGAAAAGGAGCAGTCTGGCTTGATTCGGAACCTTGTGGTGCGTCGTGGTCACTATTCAGGACAAATCATGGTTATATTAGTGACTAAACGTCCTAAAGTTTTTCGAGTGGAGCAATTGATTGAACAAATTATCAAGCAGTTCCCAGAGATTGTGTCTGTCATGCAAAATATCAACGACCAGAATACCAATGCGATTTTTGGTAAGGAGTGGAAGACTCTTTATGGTCAAGACTATATTACGGACCAGATGTTGGGAAATGACTTCCAAATCGCTGGCCCAGCCTTTTATCAGGTCAATACTGAAATGGCAGAGAAACTTTATCAAACAGCTATTGACTTTGCAGAGTTAAAAGAAGACGATGTGGTTATTGATGCCTATTCAGGAATTGGAACGATTGGATTGTCCGTCGCCAAGCATGTTAAAGAAGTCTACGGTGTTGAAGTGATTCCAGAAGCAGTAGAGAATAGCCAGAAGAATGCTTCTTTGAACAAGATTACAAATGCCCACTATGTCTGTGACACGGCTGAAAATGCCATGAAGAACTGGCTCAAGGAAGGTATCCAACCAACCGTTATCTTGGTCGACCCACCACGCAAGGGTTTGACCGAAAGTTTTATCAAAGCAAGTGCTCAAACAGGAGCAGACCGCATTGCCTATATCTCTTGCAATGTCGCAACCATGGCACGTGATATCAAACTATATCAAGAATTGGGATATGAATTGAAGAAAGTACAGCCGGTGGATTTGTTTCCGCAGACGCACCATGTTGAGGCGGTAAGTTTGCTAGTCAAGGAGTAAAACGACGAAGATTAGCATTTACTTCCGCCCATGCGATAGCTGTCCGTGATTGACAAGTGCTAGCACGCAGACAGAACGGAGATAGCGAACCGCTGAGTGTGTCGCTCTGCTCGTAAAAGCTTAGAAACCTTTGAACGAAAGGGATAATGAAAGCCTTGATTGCAAGGCTTTTTGCTTTATGGTGGGTAAGTATCAGAGTGAGAAAATTTTTGGAATGAGTAGAAGTGATAGCTAGAAATTATCAGTTTCTATTTCCATTTACCCTGTGGGTACGTGTTTGTTTCCATTGACAAGGAGTTTGTGGGAATAGAAATGTACCCACCTTGTTTGAATCAAGTGAAGTGTAGTTGAAGGAAATCTGTTGAAAGCAATACTTCATTTTACCGAATAAGTAATAATTTAGGCAACTTCAAATCGATTAAAAAAAACTATTTTAAAGGTTAAGAGTAGACAAAAATTGTCCACTCTTTTTTGCAAACTCAATTTATCAATAAATGAAATGAGGGAATGTAAAATGAAATATTTTGAGGTTGAGTTAGAAAATCCTGATGAATTTTTAAAACTACAAACAGAAGATTTTGTGAAAGCTAATCGCTTGCTACTAAGGAAGATAATCCAGAGCGTTACAGTCTATGAAGAAAACTTCGTCATATCCTTTAAATCTGGCATCGAATTGGAAGTATGAGTCTCATTCCATAACTTTTATATTGAACATATCATCTTGTTGTGTTATACTATAAATTGATATAAACAAAGATGTAGGAGGAACCGAAACTATGACAGCCTCAATGCGTTTAAGATAAGCTGGCAATAAAAAAAGCAGAATCTATACCCGATGATAGGCTTTTTTGTTGTGCTTATTTATACGATATTGAGCATTCATTAGTTACGGTGAGGATATTGGTTATTTAACTATACCTTTATTTAACTATGTCTTTAATATGAATGTTTCCAAATTGTATGTATGCAGACCAAAAGCCACATTGTGGGGTTTGGCCTGCATTTTTTATTGCCTAGAATGCTATTCAAAATAGAAATTCAAGCAAAATAATATGCAGGAGATAATATAAATGGAAAAATACAACAATTGGAAACGAAAATTTTATGCAATATGGGCAGGGCAAGCAGTATCATTAATCACTAGTGCCATCCTGCAAATGGCGATTATTTTTTACCTTACAGAAAAAACAGGATCTGCGATGGTCTTGTCTATGGCTTCATTAGTAGGTTTTTTACCCTATGCGATTTTGGGACCTGCCATTGGTGTGCTAGTGGATCGTCATGATAGGAAGAAGATAATGATTGGTGCCGATTTAATTATCGCAGCAGCTGGTGCAGTGCTTGCTATTGTTGCATTCTGTATGGAGCTACCTGTCTGGATGATTATGATAGTATTGTTTATCCGTAGCATTGGAACAGCTTTTCATACCCCAGCACTCAATGCGGTTACACCACTTTTAGTACCAGAAGAACAGCTAACGAAATGCGCAGGCTATAGTCAGTCTTTGCAGTCTATAAGCTATATTGTTAGTCCGGCAGTTGCAGCACTCTTATACTCCGTTTGGGATTTAAATGCTATTATTGCCATCGACGTATTGGGTGCTGTGATTGCATCTATTACGGTAGCAATTGTACGTATACCTAAGCTGGGTAATCAAGTGCAAAGTTTAGAACCAAATTTCATAAGGGAGATGAAAGAAGGAGTTGTGGTTCTGAGACAAAACAAAGGATTGTTTGCCTTATTACTCTTAGGAACACTATATACTTTTGTTTATATGCCAATCAATGCACTATTTCCTTTAATAAGCATGGAACACTTTAATGGAACGCCTGTGCATATTTCTATTACGGAAATTTCCTTTGCATTTGGGATGCTAGCAGGAGGCTTATTATTAGGAAGATTAGGGGGCTTCGAAAAGCATGTATTACTAATAACAAGTTCATTTTTTATAATGGGGACCAGTTTAGCCGTTTCGGGAATACTTCCTCCAAATGGATTTGTAATATTCGTAGTTTGCTGTGCAATAATGGGGCTTTCGGTGCCATTTTATAGCGGTGTGCAAACAGCTCTTTTTCAGGAGAAAATTAAGCCTGAATATTTAGGACGTGTATTTTCTTTGATCGGAAGTATCATGTCACTTGCTATGCCAATTGGGTTAATTCTTTCTGGATTCTTTGCTGATAAAATCGGTGTAAATCATTGGTTTTTACTATCAGGTATTTTAATTATTGGCATTGCTATAGTTTGCCAAATGATAACTGAGGTTAGAAAATTAGATTTAAAATAAACAATATTGGAGGAATATTTATGTATCTTATTTTCATGTAACTCTTCCTGCTAAAATCGCAGGGTTTTCCCTGCATACAAGCAAATGAAAGCATGCGATTATAGACAGGAGGAAATGTTATGGAATTAATATTAAAAGCAAAAGACATTCGTGTGGAATTCAAAGGACGCGATGTTTTAGATATAAATGAATTAGAAGTATATGATTATGACCGTATTGGTTTAGTAGGAGCAAATGGTGCTGGAAAAAGCACTTTACTCAGGGTACTTTTAGGAGAATTAACTCCCCCAGGATGTAAAATGAATCGTCTGGGTGAACTTGCCTATATTCCCCAGTTGGACGAAGTAACTCTGCAGGAGGAAAAAGATTTTGCACTTGTAGGCAAGCTAGGTGTTGAGCAATTAAATATACAGACTATGAGCGGTGGTGAAGAAACAAGGCTTAAAATAGCACAGGCCTTATCGGCACAGGTTCATGGTATTTTAGCGGATGAACCTACGAGCCATTTAGACCGTGAAGGAATTGATTTTCTAATAGGACAGCTAAAATATTTTACAGGTGCACTGTTAGTTATTAGCCATGACCGCTATTTTCTTGATGAAATAGTAGATAAAATATGGGAACTGAAAGATGGCAAAATCACTGAGTATTGGGGAAACTATTCTGATTATCTTCGTCAGAAAGAGGAAGAACGTAAGAGCCAAGCTGCAGAATACGAACAATTTATTGCGGAACGTGCCCGATTGGAAAGGGCTGCGGAGGAAAAGCGAAAACAGGCTCGTAAAATAGAACAGAAGGCAAAAGGTTCTTCAAAGAAAAAAAGTACTGAAGACGGAGGGCGTTTAGCTCATCAAAAATCAATAGGAAGTAAGGAAAAAAAGATGTATAATGCTGCTAAAACCCTAGAGCACAGGATTGCGGCCTTAGGAAAAGTAGAAGCTCCGGAAGGCATTCGCAGAATTCGTTTCAGGCAAAGTAAAGCATTGGAGCTCCATAATCCATACCCTATAGTCGGTGCAGAAATTAATAAAGTATTTGGGGATAAGGCTCTGTTTGAAAATGCATCTTTTCAAATTCCGTTAGGAGCAAAAGTGGCGTTAACTGGTGGTAATGGAATCGGAAAAACAACTTTAATCCAAATGATCTTAAACCATGAAGAAGGAATTTCTATTTCGCCTAAGGCAAAAATAGGTTACTTTGCACAGAATGGTTACAAGTACAACAGTAATCAGAATGTTATGGAGTTTATGCAGAAGGATTGTGACTACAATATATCAGAAATTCGTTCAGTGCTAGCATCTATGGGGTTCAAACAGAACGATATTGGAAAAAGTTTATCTGTTTTAAGCGGTGGAGAAATTATAAAATTGTTGCTTGCTAAAATGCTCATGGGTAGATATAACATCCTAATAATGGATGAACCCAGTAACTTCCTTGACATACCAAGTTTAGAGGCTTTGGAAATACTAATGAAGGAGTACACCGGAACTATCGTGTTTATCACCCACGATAAACGATTACTCGAAAATGTAGCAGATGTAGTTTATGAAATTAGAGATAAGAAAATAAATCTGAAACATTAAATTTAAGGTAGTCGCTGGTCAGTATAGTCTGTTCTGGTTGGCGACTCCATTGTTAAAGAGTATAAAGACTTTAGATTTTATGAATATTAAAAATAGGAACAGTCAATTGAACTGCTCCTATTTTTCTGCTAAATATATTGTAGTTTTCTTATATGTATAATGATAGATTAGCGGATTCTCATCTACGGTACTTACTTCAAATATGAAGAAGTGATCGCGGTTATCTCTGGACTTTTCCTTATTGAGGACAAAGTAATTCTTACGTGAAGTCGCCATTGTTTTTAGGATATCATCAGTTAGGAAGGTCAATGGAATATTCATGTTAGAGTAGCGGTAGAAGTCACGTTCAAAATCTTGGTAGCTCTCGCTATAATAGTCCATTTGTAGGTGATTACGCTGAAACTCAAGCTGATTCATAGAGCACCTCCTCGACAAGTTCAATACTAATAATGTCTTTTAATTTCAAATTGATGTGACCTGTTGTAGTTTTTATCAAAATGAAATCTTTGGTCAGACTTGGTATTGTTCCAGTGTAGGAAACACGCTTGTTTTTTTCAATCACTTGAATGCGTGTGCGTAGCTGCCCGGCGTATACTTGACTGAGGAGTAATAATTTCTTCTCTAGTGATAAGTCAGACATGTACGTTACTTTGTTTGTATCATCAGAGAGTGCTGATGCATGTTCAGATAGGAAAAAGCCCATCCATTTTTGCATCTTTGTATCCTGGTACTCTCTTGCTGATTGAAATGGTAAATATGAACGGTCAATCATATCAAATCCTTTCTATGCAGAGGCAAGGGTATTTTTATCAAATTGAATCGTAAAACCTTGAATTCCCCCACCTGTGTAACATTCTTTAAAGCGATTGATTACCTCAGTATAGATTATCACAGATGAGCTTGTTGGCTTAATGCTAAATGTAAATTCCAATGGTAATCGGTTTTCAGATTTAGCATGTACTAGTCGTATCGATATTTCAGTTGTTTTGAGTTTTCTCTGACGAAGTTTTGAAGTTGCTGTTTCAACGATTCCATGTAAAAATCTTTCAAGCATTTCAATATCATTACATCCTTTGCTACGGATTTCTGAAAATTGTACTGTATTTTTTTCTTGTTTCATTTTAATCCCTCCAATCCACCCGCGGAATGACCACCGATAAGTTTACTGCGTTCAATATTTCTGGAACCTTCAGTTAGGACGGTTCCTTTTTGTATGGCTAAAAAACCAAACTGTTCTCTGACAACATCAATAGCTGTCTGAAGTCTATTATCTTTTTCAATTTGTTCTACATCATCAAAGAGTGATAGTAGAGTATAGCTTTCATCTACGAAGCCACTATAAGATACACCAATTTGTCTCACTGCACCAGAGGTGTATTTTTTCGGAATAATACAAGTACATGACTCACCATTGTTTTGGGGAGATTTGCGGGTTCAATTTTATTCTGAGCATTTATAGATTTTTTCATCTCAGTCCTAGAATAGCCAATATGAATAGAAACGACAGTAGTCAATACTAGGGCTACTGTTCCGTTCCACAGTATCATTTAAAAATCATTTTCACACCCTTTCGTCTATTAGTATAGAAGAAAGCTCTCAGCACACGTGGAGTGCGTAAGTTATTTAGAGAAATGTAGTTAATCAACTCGCTTTTTTATTTCAAAGCGAGATGCTTCAAAACTCCACTGGAGCCTTGAACATATATAAAAATAAAGTTATTGTGTGACTGAAATAATCAGGCACTTGGATAGAATAGAATCGAAAGGACTATTTGATGAAAAAACAACCGCAAATAATGGAAAAGGAACGTTTGGGAGCCTTTATTGACGCTGTGTTAGCCATCGTTATGACTATCTTGGTTTTGGAGCTGGAAAAGCCAAAAACCTTTGATTTGCAAGGACTATGGGAGCTTAGAACAAATTTTCTTGCCTACGGTATTTCTTTCTTTTGGCTGGGAGCTATGTGGGTCAATATCCATTCTTCTTCGCATCTCATTAAAAAAGTTAGCCAAAAAACAGTCTGGGCAACCATTATTATGCTCTTTTTCTCCTCCCTTTTTCCCTATACCACTCAGCTCATAGCAACCCATTTCGACAATGGTAGTATGCAAGCATTCTATGGGGTAATCGTTCTACTCATTAGCTTTTCAGTATTATGGTATTACCGTACCTTGGATGAAGTGAATGATATAGCTGAGATGCATGCGTTAAGACGAGGACGAAAGCGTTGGATACGATGGGATATTGGTATTAAAATGTTAGGGCTTATCTTATCTCTGACAATCTTCCCAGCAGGAGTAGGACTGTCAGTCCTAGTAACACTTTTATTTATTGTTATCCCGAGACAATTTAAAGTCTAATCATTTAATCGACTCATCTGTTTTATTCGGGACTTAGTTGACTGCTTCCGATTCTGAGATTTTTGAATTTGTATTGATAAGCATTGCATTCAATACTTTTCTATAGGAATTCACTGAAATAACAGTCAAGACATATGATGTGTGTGACTCAGCTTGTACAAGTTGAGATAGTCAGGAATTTGAATAATTTTTTTGTAACAGTTATAATGACAATTATGAATAAACTTGTTTAAACTTTATGTCTCTTTAGAAAGTGTGTTAACTTGAAAGAACAAATATTTTTGATGGGTGGGAATCCCCCAATAACGAAATATAGCATTGTTGATAAAATTGTGTCATCAAGAAAGATTGAAAGAATTGTCATTTTTACAGTTTTTCGAGATAATTGGCAACCCTATATGAAAAAGTACACGGAAGTTTTCCAAAGTCAATTTCCTAATCTAAACACTGATTACTTACTTTTGGACACTGAGCAGATTGATTTTGATAGCTATTTAGATGCTGATCTAATCATCATTGGTGGAGGAAATACGGAAAAATATATAGCTACTTATGTCAATCAGGAGTTCAAAAATTATATCGATCATATGCTTAATAAAGGGGCAAAAGTTATAGGGTTTTCTGCAGGAGTCCTATTATTAGGAGAAAAAGTCTATGTCTCACCTAATGATAATTCAGATCATCAGATAAAGATAAAAAATGGATTAGGACTCTTTAGTCAGTTTTTAATTAGTGTCCATTATGATTCCTGGAATGATAAAGCTAATAAGGATAGAGCAGAAGAACTCGTCAGTGTTCCCATAATTCCACTAAATGATCATTCCTGTCTTGAATTGGATAGACTTGGAAACATTATTGAGAAAATTGACTAGTTTTAATCATGCGAATCTGAATCTACGAAACTAAAGTATTGACGAAATGAATAGTGAAAAGCCTTGATTGTAAGGCTTTTTTGTGTTTTTATGATAGAATATAGGTAGTTATAATCGATAGCAACTAAGAAGCAGTAAAAATATTATTCATAAAATAATCAAGATTAGGAAGAAAAAAATGACAGAAATTGATAAAAGGAACTTAAAAAATTATCTTTGTTTTACATTTGGAATTACTTATATATCTTGGGGGCTTCTTGCCATATTTACACAATCTTATATTTTGGGATTAGAGACATTTATAGGAAGAATATTACATATAGTTGGTGCACTTGGACCAGCTATTGCAAGTGGCTTTTATTTAAAAAGTAATAATATAAAATTTAAACATTTTTTATTTAATAGGATAGAAAATAGTAGTATTTATTTCATTTATCATATGTTAGCAATTTTGATACTATTTTCTGTATCTTCCTTAGAATTAAACGGAGTATCCATTTATCTGATGCCGTTATTCTTTATACAACTAATTTTTTTGGGTGGTGGACATGAAGAATTAGGATGGAGAGGAATATTACAACCATTACTTGATAAAAAATATACTTATTGGCAATCTAATTTGATTGTAGGATCAATTTGGGGAATATGGCATCTGCCTTTATGGTTTATAGTTGGAGAAAGTCATCAAGGATTTCCTTTTATTTTATTTTTTATATATACATTATTTTTAAGTTTTGTTTTAGGGCTTCTTTACCGTCAAACGAAATCTGTGGGATACTGTGTATTATTTCATGCATTCGCAAATTTGTTAAATCTCTATTTTGTGCTAAAAATTAATCTTATTTTTATTATCATTTTTATTGGTTATTTGATTTATACTATATTGGCGAGTAATAGAATTAGTAAGGAAACAACATTTTAAAATTTAGATCAGGATATCCATTATTGAGAGTAACGTGTGGTCATTCTAGATAATCAATGTTAGAGACTGTTCTATTTGATGAGACATCACTGCTTGTACGAGCTGATTAAATAAGGGTGTAGCTAGTAAAAGTCCTACAGTAAGGAGTTTAAACATGAAATTCCATGAATTTGGTGATAAGAATTTGCCTCCTATTTTACTGATACATGGTGGTGGCAGTTCTTGGTGGAATTATCTTCGTCAAGCACGAATCTTGTCAAAAGAATACCGTATTATTCTACCCACTTTGAATGGCCACGGCGAGGAATATCAACTTGATTATGTTTCTACTGAAGATTCTGCTTTGGAGATTCTAGACTATATCAAAGAAAACTGTGGTGGGAAATTGTTTGCAATCGGTGGTGTTTCACTTGGTGGTCAAATTGCCATGGAGCTTTTGTCTTTAGACAGTGAAATTGCTGAGAAGGCCATCATAGATGGAAGCCTCTGCATTCCTCAACCAAGGTTAGCTAAAATCAGCATCTTTCTAGTGTCTCTATTTGGTAAACTGATGTTCAATAAATTCTCTTGCAAACTTCAGTTAAGCATGATGAACAAACTCAGTCCTAAACTGGCTTATCCAGAGGAAATAAAAGCTTATTATTTGGAGGATTTGCCAAGAACCCCTGTCAAAACATTGGTGACCATTTACAAAAACTATATGGGATGTTACAAGCTGAAAGATATGATTTCTGCTAGCAAGGCTCAGGTTCTGTATATTTATGGTGAAAAAGAATTGAACTGTGTGAAAGAATCAGCGAAATTATTTCATCAGCTACATTCAAATACAATTTTGTATGAAGCAAAGGGCTATAATCACGGCTATTTATCAGCTTACCTGCCTTATGAGTGGATTGATTTGGTGGTGCCATTTTTAAAGAGTGACTCATTAGAAATGTGTAACGAATCTGATATGCCATAAGGAGGAAACGGATGCTAGGAGCAATTATTGGAGACATTGTAGGTTCTGTTTACGAATGGAACAATATCAAAACGAAGGATTTTCCTTTATTTTGTGAGGATTGTTTTTTCACGGATGATACGGTAAGTTCGAACCGCTGAGTGTGTGAGTTTGTTAGTGAAACGTAGTTAATCCTCAAAAAAATTATTTTAAGATGAAAACTAGATTGGTTTTAAGGAGGTAAAATATTGATAGAGAGCAGACCTGAGTTTGATACAATCAAATCCTTTGATGAGTTTAATAAATACTATTGGTATCGTGATGAACTTTCACAGATATGCAGGTCATTAGGACTTGAATATAGAGGTACAAAACAGGAACTCAATGATATTATTGAGCAGTACTTTAAGGGTATTTTGATTAAAAAATCATCAATAAAAAGGAAAAAGAAACAAGTAGAAGTCGTTACCTTAGATTCGCCCTTACTTGAATGTGGATTCTCCTTTAATGCACACTTTAGAGAATATTTCTCAACTTTAACAGGTGTTTCGCCCTTTAAATTTACTGCTGATATGGCTACAGCTTGGAGAAAAGTAAAAAAAGAAAATGATTTGAATTTCACAATCCAAGATATGCTAAAAGTCTATTATGGAAATTCAGATTATGCCAAGTATGATCATTCGGTTTGTCAATGGAATCAATTTCTAAAAGACTTTTGTGCAGACGAAAATAGTCGCAATTACTCGAATAAACTAAAAGTAGCTTCTATTCTTTGGAAAGAAGTTAGAAATTCAAGTAATGCAAAAATTTATTCAAAGAATCTTTTAACTAAATATGCTGATAAAATAGACGAGTATGTCAAGTAGAAATGTCAGTCTAAACTAATAGTTTGTAAGGAGGAATACCATGCTAGGAGCAATAGTTGGAGATATTGTAGGTTCAGTTTATGAATGGAACAATATCAAAACGAAAGACTTTCCATTATTTCGTGAGGATTGTTTTTTCACGGATGATACGGTAAATCCGAACCGCTGAATGTGTAAGTTTGTTAGTGAAACGTAGCTAATCCTCTCACCTTTTCATTTTAAGGTAAGAAGGCTTCCTGCTTTTTTAATCCTATGGACGAAAAATACGGCAAAACCTTATTTTATACAGTAAATTTTCTAACGTTAGAAAAATAGATTTGATGCATTTAGATAAACAAATTATAAATAGGAGAATCGAATGTTTAATTTTTTTAAAAAGAAAGATCCTAAAAACCTCGAAATCAATTTTCATGACAATTCAATGGTAATGAACGGAACCAGCTTGTCTTTTCCTTTATCTTTGAAAGATATTGAGGCTGTATTAGGAAAGCCTGATCAGGTTGTAAAAAAAGAAAATAAATACATAAAGTACATTTACGACAATGCTGGTATTGTATTTGAACATTCGTTTTCTGTCAAGAATCATTTAAAGAAATGCAGGGTCTATCTTGATGATGAGCATCTACTTTCTACTATCAGTTTCTACTACGGTGATGTTGTAAAACCTATGTTTGGAGAAGAAGAATTACCCAAGATGCCTTGTCAAGCCGTAGTATCCACTGATGGAAAGACTCCCTATTTTCTTTATGATAGACACAGAACTGGGGATTTCAATTTTATTTTATGGACCCCTCGTGGAACCAATTTTAATGGAAGACCAGATGTAATGAGATATCCACTCACCATTTCTTACTATCCAGAAATCAAGCATGAACGTCAAAAATCAAATCCAAAAGTTGTTCAAGAAAAATATCTTCATTTCGATAATCTGAATTTTAAACTAGCTATTATCCAAGTATTGATGTATGATTTAGAGGTTTTAAAGCCAGCTTTTGATATTTTTGATTTTTCAGAGGAATTTAGCGAGTTGGATATTGATACAGAAAGTACAGAACTTGTCGAGCCTGCCTTAGAATACTTTAAAAATCTTCAGATTTCACAGAAGTATGCAAGTCTTGTAAAAGAGATTGATATGGATGGTGGTAATGAAATCTTTATGAATCTGATTCCTCAGTGGGATGGTGAGGATAGTTTTTTTGATTTGAATGAGGTTAGTTTGGCTGAATTAAAGCAGTTTCCAAATTTAAAACAAGCGACAATCATGTCAAGTAATTTTGAACAAGTTAAGGAAACTTTTGCTACAGCTGGAGTTGACGTAGAACTAGTGTAAGTTAAACTAAACATTTATAAATTTTTGAAAAAATCTTACTTTTATGACTCGAAAAAAGGATTAAATAAAATATGAAAAAGTTTAAATGGTGTTTATGGTTAACTGGATTTCTTGTTATTCTTTTGACAGCATCTTCATTGAATGCTTGTAGTTTGGGTGGCGAAACTATTCCCCAAAATAGAACAAAGGAACAGTTCGAGTTTGAAAAAACGTTTGATCCCATGTTTAGATTTTTGGAACAAGAGCAGAAAGATTTTGATGGGCTGGAAGCTTATAAAAGTAGGGTCTATATAAAAAATGGTGACGAAGTCAAAAGATATGAAATTGACCTAGGTATTACCAAGGCAGATGGTAAGGGTGACTATAGAATACAAATCGGAGAAAACAAAAAAACGGTTCCGTTAGTTATTCTAATGGCAAGTTGCATTACGATTCGGAGATAGACCCTTTATTTGACGAAGAGATTCTTAACTTAGTTGTCAAAAGAGATGTTTTTGACTCCTTGAATGTAAAAAGGACGTTAAGAACCGGAACAACAGAGCTTAGTGAAATTATCTACCACCCAGAAAATAACTCTGACCTCTTTCAGAAACTGAAAAGCAAATATGATCTACCAGAGGAAACAACATGTCAAATTAGAATAGATCACTCAGATAAAACAAATTATGGGATTACAATACAGTTAACATCGAAAGATATGTCTGTCAAAATTGGTTTAACTATTATTAAAAAACGGGGCTGACGATTTAGGAATGTTATTGAAAAGAGTTTTTTAACTCTGAGAAGGATTTAAAGGTGACTATGAAAGTAAAATTTAAAGAAACGAATAAAGTATTTTTCAAAATAGTAGAAGTAGAGGGAGAAAAGTATATTCTAGATTTGACGACTGTTAGACCAAAATCCTATTTCTGGGGTTCTCTTCCTGATGAGATCACTGCAAAAATGCAAAAGTTAGATAAAAGAGATACGCGTTTTGAAAGTGTGGCTCCAACTATGAGTAAATCAATTGGGGTTGCAATTGGAACAGCAATAGGGGGTTCTGGCTATCGGCTAGTGACAAATTTTTTTAGAAACAATGGGATTAGTCACAACCTTCCTTTAAAGATAGGCTTATATGGCCTATTCATTTCCCTAGCTTATCTTGCTTTCTGGTTCATTGCCATAAGAGCTCGTCATAGCGTCCAAAAAAGACTTGATAATAAAGTTTCAAACTATCAAATAACCTTTAAACCAGTTGGAAATAAACGTCAATTAAAACATTACAAACTTCTTCCTTTTATCCTTGTTCCGACTCTTGGATGTTTTGCATTTTATCTATATACTGTTAATGGAACAGAGGGAGCCTTACTTGTTATTAATAGTATTCTATTATTGGGATTTTTTACAGTGATTTTAGGCATGTCACCACTCCGAGAAAGTGTCGAAAAGCAAGAGATTATTTTTGATAGAATAGAGAAGTTATAAGTTAAGATGAAAGCTGTTTATGATCCTATTTTGCAGGTCACATTGGGCTATTCTATCAGAAAAAAATAGGGAACTGATTAGAGAGCATTTTGTTAGTCAATGACTCATTTAAGGTTCAGAACTGCTCTCGTAATGACATTTTATAATTTAGAAAAGGAGTAAAAATGAATTATTTAGAAATACGCAAGAAATATGGATTTTATAGAAAAGTCGTGATTGTTTTGGCTGTTCTTCTCATTCTTTTTGTAGCTTGGATGGTGAAAGATAGGACTATTCAAACCCTTTGTATTTTATTCATAAATGCACTCTTATTTCTTTTCATTGCACTAATCAGAAGAGGGTATGTAAGGAGTGGTACTAAGTTACTGTATATGGACTTAGATTTACCATCTTGGAAGCAATACATTGAATTGAAGAAAGATGCAAAAAGAGCTATTATAAAAATGGATGTGACACTAACATCTGTTGGGTATTCCTATATGATTGGTGATTTCGATGCTGCCATTAAGGAGGCTTCTGAAGCAACGACTGATCAAAAACTGAAGCCAAAATACAGGGATTCCTTAGAGAGTTACCTCATTCGCTCGACAGTTCTTGCAAATCCTAACCTAACCAGAGATGAGCTTGATCTTATGCTAAACAAAATGTCCATATCAGATTCCTCTCTAGCCGAGAAAACAAAAAGCGTGAGTATTGCACTTTACGATTTAACAATTGCTCATCAATCCAATGATTACTTTGAAGAATTAGAAAACGAGTTTAAATATCAACAATTGGAAATCATTTACTATCAAGCCTTGAACTCTAAATTAAAAGGAGATATGACTAGGGCGAATGAATTGTTTAGAAAACTCGCTCAAGAAGATGAACAGCTCTATATCGTCCAGAAGTCTAAAGAATTTTTAAAAAGTGAATCTATTAATTAGCGATGAATAAGTACAGGAAAGGATTGAATATGAAATCAAACAGTTTATTTTTTTTTAATGGAATTTTTGCTTTAACGTGCTCTCCCATTATTGCATTTGCATTTTTCTATAGATGGGAGATAAGATTTATCAATGGGGCTCTTCGTTTTGTTGATAAACCAGCATGGGCTTTTTCAGTAAATTTAATTAGTTTTATATTTCTTGTTTGTTCCATACTTGCAATTTTCATTTATAGAAAAGAATCAAATGGTCGTAAGAAAAGCTTTTTGTTTCTTTTAGTTGCATCTATCACAGGTTTTATCCCCTTCCTTTCATTTTTTTCAGCAATTTTTGCTCTTATTGCTGGGATTTTATATTTGGTTGATTTTAATCGATTGGTAAAAGAATAAACTAGAAGGTATTTATCATTTTCAACATATCCAACCTTTTTTAGAACTGATTCTCTCAATCTCCGGTACGTCTGATTTCTATTTTTTGAGGTTTCATTATATAATAGCATTATATGTAATGACTGATGTAGTTACACTAACATTTCTATTTAAAAATTAAGGAGTATTATCAATGAAAAAAGCAATGTTAATTATAAACCCTACCTCTGGTGGGGAAAAGGCTTTGGATTATAAGGTCAAGCTGGAGAATAAGGCCAAAGATTATTTTGAGCACGTGGAAACCAAAATTACTGAAAAAGCGCTGGATGCAACACACTTTGCTGAGGAAGCCTCTCGTGAGCAGTACGATGCAGTGGTTGTTTTCGGTGGAGACGGGACTGTCAATGAAGTCATTTCGGGTATTGCTGAGAGAGACTACATTCCTAAGTTAGGGATTATCCCAGGCGGTACAGGTAACCTCATTACGAAACTGTTGGAAATCAATCAAGACATCGATGGTGCGATTGATGAACTTGATTTTAACTTAACCAACAAGATTGATATCGGTAAAGCAAATGATAACTATTTTGGTTATATCTTTAGTATCGGTTCTCTGCCTGAGGCGATTCACAATGTGGAGATCGAGGACAAGACAAAATTCGGTATATTAGCCTATGCTGTAAATACCATGAAGTCTGTGATGACGGATCAGGTCTTTAACATTAAGGTTGAGACAGAAAATGGAAATTATGATGGTGAAGCGAGTCATGTTTTGGTTCTCTTGACAAATTACTTCGCTGATAAGAAAATCTTTGAAGAAAACAAAGACGGCTATGCCAATATTTTGATTCTAAAAGATGCTTCTCTATTCTCTAAATTATCCGTCATTCCTGATTTACTAAAAGGCGATGTTGTCGGCAATGATAATATTGAGTATATCAGAGCTCGTACTATTAAAATCTCTTCAGATAGTGAGTTGGAGTCAGATGTTGATGGCGATAAGTCGGATAACCTACCTGTAGAGATTAAGGTACTGGGCCAGCATATTGAAGTTTTTTCACAACCGAAAGAGTAGAAGATAGAAACAAGTTTGTCTTTCACTGAGAAATAAAGTTTTATATCAAAGATTGGAGGAAGGATGAATTCTCTATTTGATGAATTTCGAACAATTTGTTCTCATTTAAACCAAGTTGGAATCACACCCACGCTCATGGGGTCTTTGGGTTTTGAATACCGTTCAAATGAAGATTGGGAGCCGTCTGACATTGACATTCATGTCTCTGGAGATCCTAGAGGCTGGGAAGCGCCTGATCATCTCAGGATTTATGACTGGGACAAGATAATGAAAGTGATGAACCACTTAGGCTATACCTTGGTAGATATTCACGAGCACGAATTCCAAAAAGATGATGTGAGCGTTGAATTTGGAAGTATCGATTCCTTACCTGATTTTGCAGGAGTTTCGAAATCAGATATAGAGTTGATTCATCTCGAGGACATCACGTTTCGTGTTCCAAGTTTGGAACAGTATTTCAGTATATACAAGGCTTCTTCCCAAGATTCCTATCGAAATGACCACAATAATAATAAAGATTTTAAAAAGATAGATTGGCTTGAAAGGCATTTGTAAATCATCAATCAGAAAGTAGTAGGTATTAAATCTTACTGCTTTTTTATATTCTCAAAAACAATCCACTCGAAACTACGGACAAGTCTTGAAAATAAAATTTTAAAGTAGTATACTAGAATCACAATAATGAAAACGTTTGCGCAGCAAGATGAATAAAAGTAAACTAGGAGACAGAACAATGGAATTAACAGCCATTTACCATAGACCAGAGTCAGAGTATGCGTACCTTTATAAGGATAAGACAATGCACATTCGTATCCGGACCAAGAAAGATGATATAGAAAGCATCAACTTGCATTATGGAGACACTTTTATCTTTTTAGAGGACCATTATGAAGCAATCAAGGAGATGGTCAAAGTAACTTCTGATGTCTTATTTGATTACTGGCAAGCGGAAGTTTCAGTTGGCTATGCACGACTCCAGTATCTCTTTGAACTCAAGGATAAGCAGGGTCAGAGTATTTTGTATGGCGATAAGGGATGTGTTGAAAATACGCTAGAAAACCTTCATTATGAAGGAAATGGCTTTAAAATTCCGTATATCCATGAGATTGATGCTTGCCATGTTCCTGACTGGGTAGCAGAGATGGTATGGTACCAGATTTTCCCAGAACGCTTTGCTAATGGCAATCCTGAGATTTCACCTGAAGGTGCGCTAGCTTGGGATTCCTTTATCAAGCCAAAGACGAGCGATTTCTTTGGTGGTGATTTACAGGGCATTATTGACCATCTGGATTACTTGCAAGACTTAGGGATTACAGGTCTTTATCTCTGTCCGATTTTTGAATCCCCAAGCAATCACAAGTATAATACGACGGATTATTTCGAAATAGATCATCATTTTGGAGATAAGAAAATTTTTCGTAAACTGGTGGAGGAGGCCCATCAGAGAGGGATGAAAATCATGCTGGACGCTGTTTTCAATCATATCGGGGATCAGTCTCTGCAGTGGCAGGATGTTCTCAAGCATGGTGGAAAGTCGGAATATAAAGACTGGTTCCATGTTCAAGAATTTCCCGTGACCAAAGATAAGCTTGGAAATCCAAGAAAACTCCCTTATCATACCTTCGCTTTTGCCAGCTATATGCCCAAGCTCAATACGGCCAATCCTCAAGTGAGAGACTATCTGTTAAGCGTTGCGACTTACTGGATTGAAGAGTTTGATATCGATGCATGGCGCCTGGATGTGGCCAATGAAGTAGACCATCAATTTTGGAGAGATTTCCATAAGGCTGTCTTGGCTAAAAAGCCTGACCTTTATATTCTTGGAGAGGTTTGGCACACTTCACAGCCCTGGCTAAATGGAGATGAATTCCACGCAGTCATGAACTATCCTCTCTCTGACAGTATCAAGGATTATTTCTTGCGAGGGACTAAGAAGACACCTCAATTTATCGATGAAATCAATAGCCAGTCTATGTACTATAGACAACAGATTTCGGAAGTGATGTTCAATCTTTTGGATTCGCATGATACGGAGCGCATTTTGACTACTGCCAAGGAAGATGTTCAACTCGTTAAGTCGGCTCTTGCTTTCCTCTTTTTACAAAGAGGGACACCGTGTTTCTACTATGGAACAGAGTTGGAGTTAGGTGGAGGACCAGATCCAGATTGTCGTCGTGTCATGCCTTGGGAACGTGTTTCAGACAGTAATGACATGCTTAATTTTATGAAGAAGTTGATTCAACTTCGCAAGAGTGTCTCAGATATAATTCAGAACGGGACCTATAGACTGAAAGAAATCAAGCCAGATGTGGTATCTCTGGCATGGGATTATGATGGACAAAAAATCCAAGCTGTTTTTAACCAATCAACTGAAAATTATCTTGTAGATAGTGATGTTGTAGCTCTAGCAAGTCATTGCCAAGTATTGGAGCAGCAACTGGTGATATTGCCTAAAGGTTTTGTGATTCAATAAAAAATAGGATTAAAAAGGCTGTAATGAATGGGTGATTCGTGCAGTCTTTTTTTGACTTATGTAGTATAATAAAGCTAAGTCACGGATTACCGGATGAGGGATTAGTGAAGAGTGTTTAAAGAAAAATAGGGACTTGTGCTTTAGAAAGGAAATTTCATGAAACGATCGAGAAAAGTAGTAGCCTTGGGACTGTGTTTGCCCTTATTTCTTGGTTTGGCTGCTTGTCAGCAAAATAATACGAGCACTGAAGCTACAAATCAGACACAGACCAGTTCAGATAAAGTTCCTTGGACGGCTTCATATACCAATTTAAACAGTCAGGTAAGTTCCGAAGAGGTCAAATCTCTCTTATCAGCTCACTTGGATCCAAATAGTGTTGAGGCATTTTTCAATCTTGTTACAGACTATAATGTGACTGTCGGCTCCACTGGTTTAAGTGGGGATTTTACCTCTTTTACGAAGACAGAATACGACGTAGAGAAAATCAGCAATCTCTGGAATCAAAAAAAGGGTGACTTTGTTGGGACCAACTGTCGCATCAATAGCTATGCGCTCTTAAAAAATTCGGTCACCATTCCAAAACTTGAAAAGAATGATCAGCTGCTTTTTGTGGATAACGATGCTATCGATAAGGGAAAAGTATTTGATGCGAAAGATAAGGAAGAGTTTGATATTCTATTTTCTAGAGTGGAGACGGAAGCAACGACGGATGTAAAAGTTCACGCGCAGAAGATGGAGAAATTCTTCTCTCAGTTTCAATTCAATGATAAAGCTCGAATGTTGTCTGTTGTATTGCATGACAATTTGGATGGAGAGTATCTTTTTGTCGGGCATGTTGGTGTTTTAGTGCCAGCTGAGGAGGGTTTCTTATTTGTAGAGAAACTGACTTTTGAAGAGCCCTATCAAGCTATTAAGTTTGCGAGTAAAGAGGATTGTTACAAGTATTTAGCTACAAAGTATGCGGATTATACAGGTGACGGACTTGCTAAGCCTTTCATCATGGACAATGAAAAATGGGTTGAAGGATATTAAGATAGGCAAAGGAGAAGCAATATGGAGACTGTAATAGCGCTTTTAGTTATTATTCTTATCGGATTCTGGGCTGTAAACATTCTCAAGCCTCGTAAGTCAAATAAAAAAGAAAGATTTTTAGGCTATATGCAGCGCTATGATATAGATGGTGAGGGTTATCAGTCAGAAGTCTGGGAAGTGACGGAAGATGAGAATGAGAAATAAGGAGGAGAGTCCAAAAACAGTAGATATCTTGCCTTTTTCAAGAAAGGGGCCTAACTAATTGGAGGAAACATTATGGGAATGATTGCTAATTATCAATATCTATCTGATAATGAATTAAGCCAAATAAAGTGGTATTCTTGTCAGGAAGAGGATTTGCTTGACTTGGTAGAGGATTATCCTGAGGGAAATGATACGTTGATAGATATTGACAAAATGTGGGATGCCTTACTCTTTGTTATGACAGGTTTTAGTAGTTCAGAATTTATGGATGACGACCCCTTGAGAGAAGCTGTCTTGGGAGTAAACTCCTTTAGAAAATGTATCAGAGTATGCAGCCTATACTGAACACTCAAAGATAGCTGAGATTGTTCAAGCTTTAGAGAATTTTGACATGGATAGGGCTCTGGCAGACTTTAGCATGGAAGCATGCAAGAAGGCAGATTTGTATCCCGATATTTGGGATTATCTTGATGAAGAGGAAGAAATCAAGGATGATATTCGAACCTGTTTTGTAAAAATGAAAAACTTTTATAAGAAAATCTTAACACTCAAAGGAAATGTCTTAGTGACTATTTGTTAACTACTTTTACCAACTGTTAGTCAGGTGCGTGATGAATGCACATCTAGAAAATTGTACACCTGATGACTTGTCTGGTGAAGGAAATATTCCACAGTATAGTTGGGCGGAATAGATAGAAATTGGTTATAGAATTTGTAAGCATAATAGATTTTAAGCTTTAAGATGGAGGATTAAAGAGATGGAAAAAATTGAATGGGAAAATGCAAAGACGCGTTTAGATGCCTTGCTTGTCATTGTTGAGTATCGAACAGATCCAAACAAGCCCTGGCTTCGATTGATCAGTAAGACTGAGGAGTGCTATGGGGTCCGTTACCTTATCGACAACGGTTCTGGCGATTCTCTAGATGTGATCTTTACTGATAAAATGATTTTTATAAAGGGCTTTGATCATGAAAGCAGTTTGAGTCAATTTGCTGCGGATGAGTGGAATCAAGATATCATAGACGGATTTTATAAAGGACTGGATGAAAAGTATCAAAACCTTTACTCAGAAGAGCAAAAAGATGAAACAACCTTCTTTATCTGGTATGACGGACAAGAGCATCAAAATACCTACCAAGATCAGGACGGTGGCGAATGGTTATTATCCTATTTCTTTGACAGTTTTGAGAAATTTCATGAGTTTGTAGAGTACTATTATTCAATTACCGTAGATGAGGACTTACTTAGAAAACTTTACAAACAAGGACAGCTTTCAAAAGTAGAATTGGAGCAGTTGATTCACACTTCCTAGCTGGAAATATGTATAAAATCTGATGAAAAGAATTGATTTTCAATATCAAGTCATACTTTAAGATTATTAAAATATCTAATGATTGTAGTTTCTTTTTTCTTACTTCTTTGACGTTTTAAAGCGATTTCTTTTTGTCATTGAATAATATTTCACGAACAAAAAAAGAAATTCTTTAAAAAAGTTTCACAAAATCCTTTACAAGCTCTTATAAACATGATATAGTTATAAGGCTTAGAAAATGAGAAGATGTTTTCTAGCAAATATAAACCCGAGTAAAAAATGCCTACGGACAGGCAGGGTTGAATGCCGAAGCGTGGTTGAAAAGCCACATTATTGATAGGGTTAAAAGCCTACTTTTATAAGTTGATGTTAGGACGCTTGTCCTAATTCATAAATTTTAGTGTGGTGAAAGCACACGTCATCTTGTGAAACGATCAATAAAGTACGTAATATTTGCTACTAGAGAGTTAGGAAACATCGGGAACAGACATACTCAACAGAAACCAAAATAAACACGTCAGAAGATTGCAGAGCAGGTGAAAACCTGCTCTTTTTTCATAAGTCAACCTTAGTCAACCTTTAGTCACCTTTATCTTCTTGAGGTGCTAAAAATATGGTAAAGGAGTATGTCTTGAAGAAGTTAGATCAAAACCAAGCCCCAATTTACGAGGCCTTGGTCAAGCTACGCAAGAAAAGGATTGTTCCCTTTGATGTGCCAGGTCACAAGCGTGGACGAGGAAATCCAGAACTTGTCGAACTGTTAGGGGAAAAATGTGTTGGTATTGATGTCAATTCGATGAAACCCTTGGATAATCTAGGCCATCCCATTTCGATTATTCGGGATGCAGAGGAGTTGGCAGCAGATGCTTTTGGAGCAGCCCACGCCTTTCTCATGATTGGGGGAACAACCTCATCAGTTCAGACCATGATTCTTTCGACCTGTAAGGCAGGAGATAAGATTATTCTGCCACGAAATGTCCACAAATCTGCTATCAATGCGCTGGTTCTATGTGGTGCCATTCCCATCTATATCGAGATGAGTGTAGATCCTAAAATTGGCATTGCTTTAGGTCTTGAAAATGAACGGGTGGCCCAGGCCATTAAGGAACATCCAGATGCTAAAGCTATCCTAATCAACAATCCTACTTACTATGGAATTTGTTCGGACCTCAAGGGTTTAACGGAAATGGCCCATGAAGCGGGCATGCTGGTTTTAGTGGATGAAGCCCATGGAGCGCATTTGCATTTTACAGACAAATTGCCATTGTCAGCTATGGATGCTGGAGCTGATATTGCGGCGGTCTCTATGCATAAGTCTGGTGGGAGTTTGACTCAGAGCTCCATTTTACTTCTTGGGGAGCAGATGAATCCTGAGTACGTTCGTCAGATCATCAACCTGACCCAATCAACATCTGCCTCTTACCTACTTATGTCTAGTTTGGATATTTCTCGACGAAACTTAGCTCTTCGTGGTAAAGAGTCTTTTGAAAAAGTCATTGAGCTCTCCGAGTACGCTCGTCGTGAAATCAATGCTATCGGTGGTTACTATGCCTACTCAAAAGAATTGATAGACGGTGTGTCAGTCTGTGATTTTGACGTGACCAAGCTGTCAGTGTACACTCAGGGGATTGGGTTAACAGGTATCGAGGTTTATGACCTCCTACGAGACGAATACGATATTCAGATCGAGTTTGGGGATATTGGCAATATATTGGCCTATATTTCAATTGGTGACCGCATCCAAGACATTGAGCGTCTGGTTGGTGCTTTAGCTGATATTAAGAGACTTTACTCACGAGATGGAAAGGACTTGATAGCTGGAGAATATATTCAACCCGAGTTGGTCCTGTCTCCTCAGGAAGCCTTTTATTCAGAGAGAAGAAGTTTAACATTGGATGAATCCGTTGGACAGGTCTGTGGGGAATTTGTCATGTGTTATCCTCCAGGAATTCCAATCCTAGCTCCAGGTGAACGCATTACACGAGAAATTGTAGACTATATCCAATTTGCCAAGGAACGTGGTTGCTCCCTCCAAGGGACGGAAGATCCAGAGGTCAATCATATCAACGTCATTAAGAGAAAGGAGAACTAGATGGATTTATGGTTTTCTGAAGTTCATACTCCAGATGTGAAATTGTCCCTGAGAACAGCCAAGCAACTCTACGCTGGTAAGAGTGAATGGCAGGATATCGAAGTATTAGATACGCCAGCTTTTGGGAAAATACTGATTTTAAATGGGCACGTCTTGTTTTCAGATGCGGATGATTTTGTCTACAATGAAATGACCGTCCACGTACCCATGGCTGTCCATCCTAATCCTAAGAAAGTATTGGTTATTGGGGGTGGCGACGGCGGTGTTGCCCAAGTTTTGACACTGTATCCAGAATTGGAACAAATCGATATCGTTGAACCAGATGAAATGCTGGTTGAGGTTTGTCGTGAATATTTCCCAGATTTTGCTGCTGGATTAGATGACCCTCGTGTTACCATTTACTATCAAAATGGACTGAGATTTTTACGAAACTGTGAGGATGATTACGATATCATTATCAACGATGCGACAGATCCATTTGGACATACGGAAGGGCTCTTTACTAAGGAATTTTACGGAAACAGTTACAGAGCCTTGAAAGAGGACGGAATCATGATCTATCAGCATGGGAGTCCCTTCTTTGACGAGGATGAGTCAGCTTGCCGAAGCATGCACCGCAAGGTCAATCAAGCCTTTCCAATCAGTCGGGTCTATCAGGCGCATATCCCAACCAGTCCAGCTGGCTATTGGTTGTTTGGATTTGCATCGAAAAAATACCATCCTGTCAAAGATTTTGACAAGGAAGGCTGGAAAAAACGCCAGCTTTTCACAGAATACTACACTGCAAACTTACACGTGGGAGCCTTTATGTTGCCCAAGTATGTTGAGGACATTTTAGAAGAAGAGGAAGGGAAAAAATGAGTCGTTTATTAGTTATTGGATGTGGGGGCGTTGCCCAAGTTGCTATTTCAAAGATTTGCCAAGATAGCGAAACCTTTACAGAGATTATGATTGCTAGCCGTACCAAGTCAAAATGTGATGACTTGAAGGCTAAACTGGAAGGTAAAACAAGTACAAAGATTGAGACAGCTGCCCTTGACGCTGACAAGGTTGAAGAAGTGATTGCCTTAATTGATAGCTACAAACCAGAAGCTGTTTTGAACGTAGCTTTACCATATCAAGATTTAACAATTATGGATGCTTGCTTGGCAACAGGTATCCACTATATCGATACCGCCAACTATGAGGCTGAGGACACAGAAGACCCAGAATGGCGTGCCATTTATGAGAAACGTTGTGAGGAACTAGGTTTTACAGCCTATTTTGACTACTCATGGCAGTGGGCTTATCAGGAGAAATTCAAAGAAGCAGGCTTGACAGCTCTTCTTGGATCTGGATTTGACCCAGGTGTGACCAGCGTCTTTTCTGCCTACGCCCTTAAACACTATTTTGATGAAATCCACTATATCGACATTTTAGACTGTAATGGTGGTGACCACGGTTATCCATTTGCAACAAACTTTAACCCAGAAATCAACCTCCGCGAGGTTTCTGCGCCAGGTTCTTACTGGGAAGATGGAAAATGGGTCGAAGTCGAAGCCATGTCAATCAAGCGTGAGTACGATTTCCCTCAGGTTGGACAAAAAGACATGTATCTCCTTCACCATGAAGAAATCGAATCATTGGCCAAAAACATTCCAGGTGTTAAACGGATTCGTTTCTTTATGACTTTTGGCCAATCTTATCTAACGCACATGAAATGCTTGGAAAACGTTGGTCTCCTTCGTACGGATGCTATTAACTTTAATGGACAGGACATTGTACCGATTCAATTCTTAAAAGCCTTGCTTCCTGATCCAGCCAGCCTTGGCCCACGCACTGTAGGAAAAACCAATATCGGCTGTATCTTTACAGGTGTCAAAGACGGTGTTGAAAAGACTATCTATATCTACAATGTTTGCGACCATCAGGAATGTTACGCAGAAGTTGGTTCACAAGCAATTTCTTACACAACAGGCGTTCCAGCCATGATTGGGACCAAATTAGTGATGAACGGAACTTGGAAACAACCTGGAGTTTACAACCTTGAAGAGTTGGATCCAGATCCATTCATGGAAGCTTTGAATGAGTACGGATTGCCTTGGGTTGTGGTAGAAAATCCGCAAATGGTGGACTAATGAAGTTAGAACAAGTACCCACACCAGCTTACGTCATTGATTTGGCCAAGTTAGAAGCAAACTGTCGCATTCTACAATATGTTCAGGAAGAAGCGGGCTGCAAGGTTTTACTGGCCCAGAAGGCTTATTCTCTCTACAAAACCTATCCCTTGATTAGCCAGTACCTATCTGGTACGACGGCTAGTGGTCTCTATGAGGCTAAGCTAGCTAGAGAAGAGTTTCCGGGGGAAGTCCATGTATTTGCACCTGCTTTCAAGGATGCAGACTTGGAGGAATTGCTGGAGATAACGGACCATATCGTCTTTAACTCAGAGAGACAGTTGCGTAAACATGGTCCTCGTTGCCGAGAGGCTGGTATCAGTGTCGGTTTGCGCCTCAACCCTCAATGTTCTACCCAAGGTGATCACGCGCTCTATGATCCTTGTGTACCTGGATCCCGTTTTGGAGTCACTATAGACAAGATTCCTAGTGATTTGCTGGACTTGGTGGATGGTCTTCATTTTCATACCCTTTGCGAGCAGGGGGCAGATGATTTAGAGACAACCTTGAAAGCAGTCGAAGCGCAGTTTGGTCCTTATTTACATGAGGTCAAATGGCTCAATATGGGTGGTGGACACCACATCACTAGAGAAGACTATGATGTGGATTTGCTAATTTCTGAAATCAAGCGTATCCAAGAAACTTACAATCTTGAAGTCTATATCGAGCCGGGAGAAGCTATTGCTCTCAATGCGGGTTATCTAGCAACTGAAGTATTGGACATTGTCGAAAACGGTATGGATATTTTGGTTTTAGATGCCTCCGCGACCTGCCATATGCCTGATGTACTTGAAATGCCCTATCGTCCACCTTTGAGAAATGGATTTGAACCGCAGGAAAAAGCCCATACCTATAGACTTTCTTCCAATACCTGTCTGACGGGTGATGTGATTGGCGATTATAGCTTTGAAAATCCAATCCAAATCGGTGATAGACTTTATTTTGAAGATATGGCTATTTACTCCTTTGTCAAAAATAATACCTTTAACGGTATTGGCTTGCCAAGTCTCTATCTTATGAACGAGCAGGGGGACTGCAGCTTAGTCAAAGCCTTCGACTATCAAGACTTTAAAGGGAGATTATCATGATAGAAACTCCAAAAAAATTAGGCTTTCGTATGCCAGCAGAATATGAACCCCATCATGGTACCCTCATGATCTGGCCGACTCGACCAGGTTCGTGGCCCTTTCAAGGAAAGGCTGCCAAAAGAGCATTTAGCCAAATTATAAAAAACATAGCCCAAGGGGAAAGAGTCTATCTCTTGGTGGATCAGGCTCATCTATCTGAAGCCCAATCCTATCTAGGAGACAAGGTCGTTTATTTAGATATTCCGACAAATGATGCCTGGGCGCGTGATACTGGTCCGACCATTCTTGTTAATGACAAAAGAGAAAAGTTGGCAGTTGATTGGTCATTCAATGCTTGGGGTGGGGCCGTGGATGGTCTTTATCAAGATTATGAAGAGGATGACCAAGTAGCTAGTCGTTTTGCTGAGATCTTGAAAATACCTGTTTACGATGCTAAACCTTTTGTACTGGAAGGTGGAGCGATCCATAGCGATGGTCAAGGAACCATTCTTGTGACTGAAAGTTGTCTTCTAAGTCCTGGACGCAATCCCCACCTGTCTAAAGAGGAAATCGAAAACACCTTATTGGAGAGCCTTGGCGCTGAAAAAGTTATCTGGCTTCCCTATGGTATTTATCAAGATGAGACAAACGAGCACGTTGATAATGTAGCAGCCTTCGTTGGTCCTGCAGAGCTTGTTCTAGCTTGGACAGACGATAAAAGCGATCCTCAGTATGCTATGTCTGCAGCCGACCTTGAGATTTTAGAAAAGGAAACGGATGCAAAAGGTCGCACTTTCACTATTCATAAGCTTCCTATTCCAGCTATTCGTCAGGTTGTCACTAAGGAGGATTTACCAGGTTATACCTATGAATATGGGGAAGAGGAGCGTTATGAGGGCGAGCGTCTTGCAGCTTCCTATGTCAATTTCTATATTGCCAACAAGGCTGTCTTAGTTCCACAGTTTGAGGATGTTAACGACCAAGTAGCCCTAGATATTCTCAGCAAGTGTTTCCCAGACCGAAAAGTTGTAGGAATACCAGCCAGAGATATTCTTTTAGGTGGTGGCAATATCCACTGTATCACCCAACAAATCCCAGAATAGGAGAAAAAGATGAGAAATGTTAGAGTTGCAGCGATCCAGATGCAATGTGCCAAGGATGTGGCAACAAATATCCAAACAGCGGAACGTTTAGCTCGCCAATCCGCAGACCAAGGCGCGCAAATCATTCTCTTGCCTGAATTATTTGAACGTCCCTATTTCTGTCAGGAACGCCAGTATTACTATTATCAGTATGCCCAGTCGGTGACAGAAAATACAGCCATTCAGCATTTTAAAGTAATTGCTAAGGAACTACAGGTTGTTCTACCGATCAGTTTCTATGAAAAAGATGGCAATGTCTTGTATAACTCAATCGCTGTCATTGATGCAGATGGTGAAGTGCTGGGTGTTTATCGGAAGACCCACATACCAGATGATCATTATTACCAAGAAAAATTTTACTTTACGCCTGGTAACACTGGTTTCAAGGTCTGGGATACTCGCTATGCTAAGATTGGGATTGGCATCTGTTGGGATCAATGGTTTCCTGAAACGGCGCGCTGTCTTGCGTTGAATGGGGCAGAATTACTCTTTTACCCTACAGCTATTGGTTCGGAACCTATCTTAGATACGGATAGTTGTGGGCACTGGCAACGTACTATGCAAGGCCACGCAGCAGCGAATATTGTCCCAGTCATTGCAGCCAATCGTTATGGTTTGGAGGAAGTCACTCCTAGTGAGGAAAATGGCGGACAGAGTTCCAGTCTTGACTTCTACGGTTCGTCCTTTGTGACGGATGAAACAGGAGCTATTCTAGAGAAAGCTGAAAGACAAGGTGAAGCTGTTCTGTTAGCGACCTATGACCTTGACAAGGGAGCAAGTGAACGCCTCAACTGGGGACTGTTTCGTGATAGAAGACCCGAAATGTACCAACGAATTACGGACTAGAAGGTAAATTTCATAATAAACATTTAATATTCACGCCTGTCTTACAAAAATGTAAGATAGGCTTTTTAAATGTAAGATGGATGTACGATTATACGTGGAAATGTATGCTATACTCTATGTAGATCAAAAAGAAAGAGGTTTATTATGAAAAAATGGAATGCGACGCAGTTGAAGTATCTGATGGCGGCAGTAATGGTTCTAGACCATATCCCACATATTACCGGAATCGTTTCTCCTCTGTGGGAAGGTATCTTTCACGCCTTGACCCGTTGTGTGGGAGTTTGGTTTGCCTATATAGCTATGGAAGGTTTTATCCATACTCGAAATTTGAAAAACTACCTCATCCGCCTCTGGTTTTGGGCACTTATCATGTTTGCTGGAAATAGCCTTCTCAATACTCTGTTTGCCTCTAAGGGTGTAATGGTTACTAATAATATTTTCTTGACTTTGGCCATCGGTGTCACCATGCTTTGGATTGGTTTTCCCAGAAAAGAGTTGGATAAAAAGGAGAAGTTGTGGCGTCGTATTGGGCTTGCTGGGATCTTGATTTTCGGGTGTCTTTTTACTGAGGGGGGCATCACCATGCTACCATTTCTCTTGATTAGTTACTCTTGTCGAAATCGCAAGGGCTTGCGAAATCTCCTATATGCCTTTCTGTGGGCCTTCTTGTTAGTGACTTCCATCCAAATTTACGACACTTGGCACCAAACACTGGAAATGATGCTTTTCAATTCTGACTGGCTCTTTATCACCGTATTTCCTTTTACGGCCTTGTATAATGGACAGCGAGGAAAAGAAACCAGTTGGAGTAAATATTTCTTTTATATTTTCTACCCAGCTCATCTATGGATTATAACCTTGATTGCCTATTTGGTTAAGTAACAAAAAAGCAAATAACAGTAATTTCTGTCTATTTGCTTTTCTTTTTTATAAAATATATTTCTCAATGGCACGCGCGACGCCGTCTTCTTCGTTGCTAGCTGTAACGTCATTAGCAAGGGATTTGACATAATCACTGGCATTTCCCATTGCAATGCCAAGTCCTGCAAACTGAAGCATTTCGATATCGTTATTGGCATCGCCCATGGCCATAATTTCTGAGGGCTCGATCTTCAAAATCGCTGCTAGTCTAGAAAGAGCAGTAGCCTTGGTCGTTCCAAGTGGCATCGCTTCATAAATGACTGGCTGCGAACGAACACCGCTAAATCGTTGGCAGAGTTCCTCAGCAAACCGCTGCTCAAAATCGTCTGTTTGCTCTTTGGTGCCTAAAAACATGCCTTGGAACATCCGATACTTGCCACTAGTCGCGACCTCTAGTGAAATTTCAGTCAGGTCTGAAAAGACTAGCTTGGCATCATTTTGAACGATTTGATTAGGCTTGCCACCGAGAACAAAATAATGTTTCTCATCAAAAAGAGTCAACTGGACGTCGCTTTTTTCTGCTAAGTCATAGAGGTATTCAACGTCAGCTGGACTGAGTTCTTGCCAGTCAACTAGATTCCAGTCACTGGTCTGGTGAGTTGAACAACCGTTATTGACGATGACATACTCATTCTGGAGGTCCAGTCCTAGTTTTTTATAGTAGGGAAGGACACCGAAAAGCGGGCGACCTGTACAGAGAACCAGTTTGACACCTTTTTCAATGGCTTGGTGAATGGCAGTAATGTGGGCTTGTGGGATTTCCTTGGCTTCGTTAAGGAGGGTTCCGTCCATATCCAAGGCTAGTAGTTTAATCATAAGACTTCCTTTTCTAGGTGTTTTGCTATTATTATAGCATATAGACTATAAAATGTCCGACAGAATTGTAACATTCGACTTTCCTTTTCTTGAAAAACAAAATAAATTCTTATATAATATGTATACTTAATATTTTAGGAGAAAAAATGTCAAAGTATCACTTTAATTCAATTTACAAAAATGATGAAACAGAGTCTACAGGTCTTCTGTTCATTAAAGTCTACAACAAGTGGGAAAGCAACTTAAAAAGAGTTTTGAAATCAGTTGGTCTTACTCTGCCTCAATTTATCGTTTTGACTTCGCTTTTGTTTCTGTCTAATAGAGAGGAATATATAACGCAAGTTGATATTGCTCGGTTCACTGGTATGGATGTCATGACGGTTTCCCAGATTGTTAGACTACTGGAGAAGAAAGACTACATTAAGCGTGATCAACACCCAAAGGATAGTCGGGCAAAACTTGTCTCAGTGACGAAGTCTGGCGCAGAGAAGGTCAATCAAGCTTTACCTTTAGTAGAAGGGGTTGATGAAGAATTTTTTGATAAACTTTCTGAAGATAGAGAAAGTTTTAATCGCATGTTAGTAGAGTTGGAGGATAAAAATGCCTAGATATTGGGTCGGAGTTGTTTCGAAGAACCATGTTTTAAGAGGAGTTGAAGGAAATTTTTGCCAGGTCTGTCATGGAAAGGGTGGCCCCTTAAATCGTATGAAAAAAGGTGACTATCTTTTATACTATAGTCCAAAATACGATATGAACGGTCAAGATAAGTTACAGGCTTTTGTGGCCGTAGGTAAAATTATAGACGACAAGGCCTATCAAGTAGAGCAGTTCGAAGGATTCTTTCCCTTTAGACGTAATGTCGAGTATTATCAACCAGTCAAAGATTGCTCCATAGAAATAGCTAGACAACATCCTGAATGGAGAGACTATACTTCTCGACTTCGTTATGGACATTTTGAAGTTTCCAAAGACTTTTTCCTCTATATCTTTCAGCATATGAAAATGGATGATGAAGTATGATTGATTTGCTAGTTAAATGATTGTCAACTAGAATTTTGGATTTGGACTGTGAAGCGAACTTTGCTATAATAGAGTAAGAAACTTTGATAAACCAAACGAGGCAGAGATGAAATTACTTTATACTGATATTCGGACTTCTTTGACAGATATTTTAACCAGAGAGGCAGAAGAGCTAGTTGCTGCTGGCAAGCGGGTCTTCTACATCGCCCCCAACTCTCTTTCATTTGAAAAAGAACGCGCCGTGCTGGAATGCTTGTCCCAGCAGGCTTCTTTTGCGATTACCGTCACGCGCTTTGCTCAAATGGCTCGTTACCTGGTTTTAAATGACTTGCCTACCAAGACCAGTCTTGATGACATCGGTCTTGGGATGGCTTTTTATAAATGTCTTGCAGAACTAGATCCCAAAGGGTTACGAGTTTTTGGAGCTATTAAACAAGACACTCAATTTATCCAGCAGTTGATTGAACTTTATCATGAGATGACGACTGCTCAGATGAACTTTTTAGACTTAGAAAGTTTGAGTGATGAGGACAAGCGGGCAGATTTACTCTTGATTTTTGAGAAAGTGACTGCCTATCTCAATCAAAGCCAGTTGGCTCAGGGAAGTCAGTTGTCCCATTTGATTGAGGCTATTGAAAATGGCAAGGTAAGTAGTGATTTTAGTCAGATTGCCTTGGTTATTGATGGATTTACCCGTTTTTCTGCCGAGGAAGAGCGTGTAGTGGATCTGCTCCATCGAAAAGGTGCCGAGATTGTTATTGGGGCTTATGCAAGCAAGAAGGCTTATAGCAGTCCGTTCACTGAAGGGAATCTCTACCAAGCCAGTGTGGAATTTCTTCATCATTTGGGGGCAAAATACCAAACACCTGCTCAAGATCGTTCTCAGACACATGAGAAAATGGATAGTTTTGACAAGGCCTCTCGTTTGCTGGAGTCTTCTTATGATTTTTCAGAACTTACTTTAGATGTCGATGAGAAGGACCGTGAAAATCTGCAAATCTGGTCCTGCTTGACGCAAAAAGAGGAGTTGGAATTAGTAGCCCGTAGCATTCGTCAGAAATTACATGACCATCCAGAACTGAGTTACAAGAATTTTCGTATTTTGCTGGGGGATGTGTCTTCTTACCAGTTATCACTGAAAACTATTTTTGACCAGTATCAGATTCCTTTCTATCTTGGTAGAAGTGAATCCATGGCTCATCATCCTTTGACTCAGTATGTGGAGTCTATTTTACGTTTGAAACGCTACCGTTTCCGTCAGGAGGATTTGATTAATCTTCTTAGAACAGGTTTATATACCGACCTTAGTCAAGCAGATATTGATGCTTTTGAGCAATATCTCCGCTATCTGGGCATCAATGGCTTGCCAGCTTTTCAGCAGACATTTACTAAATCCCATCATGGAAAATTTGATTTAGAGCGTTTAAATGCTCTTCGTCTGCGCGTTTTGGCGCCATTTGAAACCTTATTTGCCAGTCGGAAGCAAAAGACTGAAAATCTCTTGCAAAAGTGGAATACTTTTCTAAAAAATGCTGCTTTAAGCAAGCAGATGCAAGAATTGACAGCTACTATGGAAACTCTAGAACAGGAAAGACAAGCCGAAGTTTGGAAGGCTTTCTGCCATGTTTTAGAACAATTTGCGACGGTTTTTGCTGGTTCACAGGTTAGTTTAGAGGATTTCCTAGCCTTGCTCCATTCTGGAATGAGCTTATCCCAGTATCGTACCATTCCAGCAACTGTTGACACCGTTCTGGTGCAGAGTTACGATTTGATTGCGCCCTTAACGGCTGATTTTGTCTATGCCATTGGGCTGACTCAGGATCATTTACCAAAAATTGCGCAAAACACCAGCCTGTTAACAGACGAAGAAAGACAAAGCCTAAACCAAGCGACTGAAGAGGGAGCACAATTACTGATTGCAAGTAGCGAAAATCTCAAGAAAAATCGCTATACCATGCTTTCATTAGTCAATGCTGCTCGCAAACAGTTGGTGTTGTCAGCACCAAGTCTCCTCAATGAAAATGAGAGTAAAGAATCGGCCTATCTTCAGGAACTGGTGAGTTTGGGATTTAGCCGGATAGAGAAGAAGATTCATCAAAAAAGTCTGACTAAGGATGATATGGGGTCTTATCACAGTCTCCTGTCTAGCTTAGTTGCCTATCATCAGCAGGCAGGTTCTAGTGAAAATGAAAAAGATGCGACCTTTGTCAAGGTTCTGGCGCGTGTGATGGGGAAAAAACTTGATCAAAAAGGTCTTACAAATCCAGCTATCCCAACTAGCCCAAGCAGCAAACCATTAGAGAAAGAGACCTTGCAGGCTCTCTATCCAGCTGACAAGGAGTTTTACCTGTCTACGTCTGGTTTGACGGAGTTTTACCGCAATGAATACAGTTATTTCCTCCGTTATGTCTTAGGTTTGCAGGAAGAATTGCGCCTTCGTCCTGATGCTCGCAGTCACGGGAATTTCTTGCATCGTATTTTTGAACGTGCCTTGAAACTGCCTGCTGAAAATTCCTTTGACCAACGTTTGGAGCAAGCTATCAAGGAAACCAGCCAAGAACGCGAATTTGAGGCTATTTATCAGGAAAGTTTGGAAGCTCAATTTACCAAGGAAATTCTACTTGATGTTGCGCGGACTACTGGGCACATCCTTCGTCATAATCCAGCCATTGAAACCATTCAAGAGGAAGCAACATTTGGCGGCAAAGATCAGGCCTTTATTCAATTGGATAATGGTCGGAGTGTCCATGTGCGAGGCAAGGTTGACCGAATCGACCGTTTGAAAGCTGATGGAGCACTAGGAGTGGTGGACTATAAGTCTAGTTTGACCCAGTTCCAGTTTCCTCATTTCTTTAATGGGCTTAATTCCCAGTTGCCAACCTATCTTGCTGCCCTAAAAAGAGAAGGGGAGCAGAACTTTTTCGGTGCCATGTACTTGGAAATGGCTGAGCCTGTCCAATCTTTATTAGCTGTTAAAAGTCTGGCTGGAGCAGTAGCAGAAGCCAGCAAGTCTATGAAATACCAGGGACTCTTTTTAGAAAAAGAAAGCAGTCATTTGGGCGAATTTTACAACAAAAACAAGGCCAATCAGCTGACAGACGAGGAATTCCAGCTCTTATTGGACTACAATGCCCATCTTTACAAGAAGGCAGCTGAGAAGATTTTAGAAGGCCATTTTGCCATTAATCCATACACAGAAAACGGCAGAAGTATTGCCCCGTATGTCCAGCAACACCAAGCCATCACTGGATTTGAAGCCAATTACCACTTGGGACAAGCCCGTTTCCTAGAAAAGTTAGAAGTAGCTGACGGCAAGCGTCTGGTCGGAGAAAAACTCAAGCAAGCTTGGTTTGAGAAAATGAGAGAGGAGTTGAATCGATGAAGCCCATTTCCTTTTTAACTGAGGAAGAGATTCAAAAACTGCAAGAAGCAGAAGCGAGTTCGAACAAGGAACAAAAGAAAACTGCCGAGCAAATCGAAGCCATTTATACCGCAGGGCAAAATATCCTTGTTTCAGCGTCTGCTGGTTCAGGGAAGACCTTTGTCATGGCAGAGCGCATTCTTGATCAATTGGCGCGTGGTGTAGAAATCAGTCAACTCTTTATCTCGACCTTTACCGTTAAGGCTGCTAGCGAACTCAAGGAACGTTTGGAGAAAAAAATCAGCCAACAAATCCAAGAAACCGATGATGTTGATCTCAAACAACACTTGGGACGTCAGTTGGCAGATCTGCCAAACGCTGCCATTGGAACCATGGACTCTTTCACACAAAAATTCCTTGGCAAGCATGGTTATCTGATTGATATCGCACCGAACTTCCGTATTTTGCAAAATGAAAGTGAACAGTTACTCTTAAAGAACGAAGTTTTTCATCAGGTTTTTGAAGACCATTACCAAGGTGAAAATAAAGAGAACTTTAGTCGTTTAGTGAAGAACTTTGCTGGGCGAGGCAAGGATGAACGAGGTCTGCGCCAGCAAGTCTACAAAATCTATGATTTCCTTCAATCTACCAGCAGTCCCCAAAAATGGCTGAACGAGTCTTTCCTCAAAGGGTTTGAAAAAGCTGACTTTGCAAATGAAAAAGACAAACTAACTGAGCAAATCAAGCAGGCGCTTTGGGACTTGGAAAGTTTCTTCCGTTATCATCTGGATAACGATGCCAAGGAGTTTCCAAAAGCTGCCTATTTAGAAGCTGTTCAACAGGTTCTGGATCAAATTGGCTTCTTAAATCAAGAGTCCGATTGTCAGGCTTATCAAGCAGTGCTTGCTCGTGTTGTCGCCATCTCTAAAGAGAAAAATGGTCGGGCTCTGACTAACTCCAGTCGTAAGGCCGATTTAAAACCACTGGCTGATGCCTATAACGATGAGAGAAAGGCCCAGTTTGCTAAACTAGGACAACTGGCGGATCAGATAACCATTCTCGACTATCAAGAGCGTTATCATGAAGATACCTGGGATCTGGCTAAAACCTTCCAAACCTTTATGAGCGATTTTGTGGAGGCTTATCGTGAACGTAAACGCCAGGAAAATGCCTTTGAATTCGCTGATATCAGTCATTTCACCATTGAAATTTTAGAGAATTTCCCACAAGTCCGCGAGGCTTATCAGGAACGATTCCACGAAGTCATGGTCGATGAGTATCAGGATACCAACCATATTCAAGAACGGATGCTGGAATTGCTGTCGAATGATCACAATCGCTTTATGGTGGGAGATATCAAGCAGTCCATCTACCGTTTCCGTCAGGCAGACCCGCAGATTTTCAATGAGAAATTCCAACGCTATGCGCAAAATCCTCAAGAAGGCAAGTTGATTCTCCTCAAGGAAAATTTCCGTAGTAGTTCAGAAGTGCTATCAGTAACCAATGATGTTTTTGGACGCCTTATGGACCAAGAGGTCGGAGAGATCAACTATGACAGCATGCACCAGCTTGTTTTTGCCAATACCAAACTGACTCCTAATCCAGACAACAAGGCAGAATTTCTCCTCTACGATAAGGACGATAGTGGGCAAGAGGAGGAAGAGAGCCAAGCAGAAACGAAACTCACTGGTGAAATGCGCTTAGTCATCAAGGAAATCCTGAAGCTTCATCAGGAAAAAGGTGTTGCCTTCAGAAAAATTGCCCTTTTGACCTCTAGCCGCAGTCGAAATGACCAGATTCTCCTCGCCCTGTCTGAGTACGGAATTCCAGTTAAAACCGACGGTGAGCAAAACAATTATCTCCAATCCCTAGAAGTACAAGTCATGCTGGACACCCTGCGCGTCATTCACAATCCCCTGCAAGACTATGCCTTGGTAGCACTTATGAAGTCTCCTATGTTTGGTTTTGACGAGGACGAGTTGGCACGCTTATCCCTTCAGAAAGTAGAAGATAAGGTCCAAGAAAATCTCTATGAGAAACTGGTCAATGCTCAAAAACAGGCAACAAGTAAGAAAAACTTGATTTATACAGCTCTAGCTGAAAAACTCAATCAATTCTTGGATATTTTGGATTCTTGGCGCTTATATGCCAAAACACACTCCCTCTATGACTTGATTTGGAAGATTTACAACGACCGTTTTTACTATGACTATGTTGGAGCTTTGCCAAACGGACCTGCTAGACAGGCTAATCTCTATGCCCTAGCTCTACGATCTGACCAGTTTGAAAAGAGTAATTTCAAGGGCTTGTCGCGTTTTATACGTATGATTGACCAAGTCCTAGAAGCCCAGCACGATCTTGCGAGCGTGGCTGTCGCACCACCCAAGGATGCTGTTGAACTCATGACCATTCACAAAAGCAAAGGATTGGAGTTTCCTTATGTCTTTATCCTCAATATGGATCAGGACTTCAACAAGCAAGACTCGATGTCAGACGTCATTCTCAGCCGTAAAAATGGGCTTGGTGTCAAATACATTGCCAAGGTGGAAACAGGAGCAGTGGAAGCACACTATCCTAAAACCATCAAACTTTCCATTCCCAGTCTAACTTATACGCAGAATGAAGAAGAATTACAATTGGCTAGCTATTCAGAGCAGATGCGTTTGCTGTATGTTGCCATGACGAGAGCTGAGAAAAAGCTCTATCTTGTCGGCAAGGGTTCTCGTGAAAAGCTAGAAGCCAAGGAATATCCATCAGCTGAGAGCGGAAAATTAGATAGCAATACCAGACTGCAAGCAAGAAATTTCCAAGATTGGATCTGGGCTATCAGCAAAGTATTTGCCAAGGACAATCTCAACTTTAGCTATCGTTTTGTTGGTGAAGACCAGTTGACTAGAGAAGCTATCGGAGAATTGGAAAACAAGAGCCCTCTCCAAGATAGCTCTCAAGCAGACAATCGCCAGTCAGAAACTATCAAAGAAGCTTTGGAAATGCTGAAAGAGGTGGAAGTTTATAATACTCTTCACCGTGCAGCCATTGAGCTTCCTAGCGTTCAAACCCCAAGCCAAATCAAGAAATTCTACGAACCCGTTATGGATATGGAAGGGGTAGAAATTACTAACCAAACTCAATCAACAGAGAAGAAAATCAGCTTTGATTTACCTGATTTTTCAACTAAAGAAAAAGTAACTGGAGCTGAGATTGGTAGTGCCACTCACGAACTCATGCAGAGAATTGACCTTAGTCAGCAACCAACACTTGCTAGCCTGACAGAAACTCTCAAACAAGTTCAGACTAGTCCAGCTGTTAGAGACAAGATCAATCTTTCTAAAATTCTCGCCTTCTTTGAAACACCACTTGGTCAGGAGATTCTTACCAACACTGACCATCTCTACCGCGAGCAACCTTTCTCTATGCTCAAGCGGGACCAAAAGAGTCAGGAAGACTTTGTTGTTCGTGGAATCTTGGACGGCTATCTACTTTACGAGGACAGAATTATTCTTTTCGACTATAAGACAGACCGTTACGATCAACCAAGTCAACTCATAGACCGCTACCGTGGTCAGTTAGCCCTATATGGAGAGGCTTTATCACGAGCGTATTTGATTGAAAACATAGAAAAATACTTGATTTTACTCGGTAAAGACGAGGTTCAAGTTGTAAAAGTATAAACTAGAAAGGAGACCTCATGACACTTCCAGTTAGAAAATCCCTGCACGATGCAGTTTTACAAGCTTCAAAAGCTGATACTTGGGATCAAGCTACCAAGGAATGGAATGAAGTTTCCTTGATTTTTAATGGTATTGGGCGTAGTAATTGTATCTGCGGAAATGCCATTAAATACTCTTACGAACTCTTTAATACTGTCACAGCTCAGCGTCTCTTTCCTATCGGTAGCGATTGTGTTCGCCATTTTCATCGGATTAGCCTCGACCAGCAACTAGAAGAGGAAGAAAAACTTTTCAGAAAGCTTGAAAATCTGACTAGAAAAGTCAAGAAAAAGGAAAAAATCAAGGTTAATAAAAGCGACTTTGACGAACGACTTCTAAAATGGTTTTGGGAAAAAGGTGTTTTCAAAGCTAATCGTGGCAATCAATTCGCGCCTGAGAGAGACTATCAGCTCTTCCTAGAGGTCTTTCAGGGCGGAAGTTGGACCAAGGCAGATCCAAAGAAGAAGGCTCGTATGGAAGAAGTGCTGGAAAAGTGTATCAAACCTTTTTTACTTGGTAAGACCGATGACCAACTCTACCTTGTCAAACTAGGCAAGGAGAAAATCGACTACGAGCAGCATTTACGGATTCAGGCAGAGAAAGAACGCAAGAAGAGAGATAAAATCGCCAAGCAATACGCTGACAACCTCATTCTTGCTATGGGGCCTGCAGAACGAGCCTATCAAGATTACTTTGATTTTACAGAAACCTTGACCCAAGAAGAACGAAAATGGGAGAAAATTCTCTTTGGAAAAAATAGAGACGAACGGGCTATCAAGGCTAAACAAAACCAAAAGGAGCTGGAAAAGGATCAGCGGATTGCAAATCAAGATCCGATTGAACGAAAGCAGAAGCAGACTTGGCTTCTTAATTCCTATTTTCGGGATTTGCCTGATGAAAAAGCTAGATTTTCTCGGCTCCTATTAGAATATCGAAAAAGTGGAGAAGTACGCTTTTCAGATGAATACATATCTGAGCATCTCATCGATTTTTTCTACAAGATGAAGGCCTTTGAGTTTGAAATTGCACCAGAACAAGTCCGCGATTTTCTAAAAGAATGCCTTCAGGCAGAACATCTATCATCTGCACAAGAAAGTTGGACTAGAGGGATTCTCCTCAATTGTCTTCATTCGTTTTTAGATAGGTTACTCATATAGAAAAATTCCTACCTTGTCTATGCATGGTAGGATTTAAGTATCTCCAAAGATGTACTGGTAAAGTTGGACGACTTTCTGAAAACATTGTGTGTCCATTCTTGTTATTTTTTGAGCATTACGCATCCGAAAATCGAAGGTATACAGTTGAAATGGATTGACAGCGCCATCTACCTTGTCCGACGAGACAGGAACGAGCAAGCCTTTTTCTGCCAAACGACGTTGGCCGTGAGTGATAGGACAGACAGCTACAAAACCAGTTTGCAAGGCATATTCTCTCCTAGAAACTACCAAGGCAGGTCGCCTTTTCTGAATCTCCCGACCGACTGATGGATCAAAGTCCAGCCAAATGATATCCTGTTTTTCAGGAATATAATCAGATTTCGCTATCAAGTGACCTTACCCCTTCAAAATCGTTTGTCATTCTCAAATCAGCAATCCCATCAAAGGGATCTTTTAATTTTGGAGCTAAGACAATGACTCCGTCAATCCCTTTGTAGACAACCATTTCTTGACCTTCTGTCATACCTAAATTTTTAGGAATGGTTACAGTGAGAGAATTCCCAACCTTCCGAGTCTTTACTGTATTCATTGCTCTACCTCCACGAATTAGTATATACTAAGTATATACCTATTGGCAAAAAAAGTCAAGTAAATTCAGACTGGCATCAAGGATGTGTCGGACCTATACTATTTGTCATTTATTATGGTCAAAGCCTGTGCAAAAGTTCCTCATTTATGATAGAATAGGTAGTAAGAAAGAAAACGTTTTTACTACGTTTTTTTTAGTCGGAAGGGGAAAATATTATGGCTACTATTCAATGGTTTCCGGGCCACATGTCTAAGGCTCGGCGGCAAGTTCAGGAGAATTTAAAGTTTGTTGATTTTGTGACGATTTTGGTGGATGCTCGGCTACCTTTATCTAGTCAAAATCCTATGTTAACCAAGATTGTAGGTGATAAACCAAAGCTTTTGATTTTGAATAAGGCAGATCTTGCTGACCCCGCAATGACCAAAGAATGGCGTCAGTATTTTGAATCACAGGGAATCCAAACTCTGGCTATCAACTCCAAAGAGCAAGTAACTGTAAAAGTTGTGACGGATGCTGCTAAAAAGCTCATGGCTGATAAGATTGCACGCCAGAAAGAACGCGGTATCAAGATCGAAACCTTGCGGACCATGATTATCGGAATTCCAAATGCTGGTAAGTCAACTCTCATGAACCGTTTGGCTGGGAAAAAGATTGCGGTTGTCGGCAATAAACCAGGTGTTACCAAGGGGCAACAGTGGCTCAAAACCAACAAAGACCTTGAAATATTAGACACACCAGGAATTCTCTGGCCTAAGTTCGAAGATGAAACTGTCGCTCTAAAACTAGCCTTGACTGGAGCAATTAAAGATCAACTACTCCCAATGGATGAAGTGACCATTTTTGGTCTCAATTATTTCAAAAAACATTATCCAGAAAAGCTAGCTGAACGCTTCAAACAAATGAAGATAGAAGAAGAAGCACCTGTTATCATCATGGATATGACTCGTGCCCTTGGTTTCCGAGACGACTACGACCGCTTTTACAGCCTCTTCGTCAAGGAAGTCCGTGATGGGAAACTCGGTAACTACACCTTAGATACATTGGACGATATCGATGACGACGATTAAAGAAATTAAAGAACTTCTTGCTACTGTCAAAGACTTAGACAATCCCCTTTTTCTTGAACTGGAAAAGGATAGTCGTTCTGGAGTTCAAAAGGAAATCAACAAGCGTAAAAAAGCCATTCAGGCTGAACTGGATGAAGACCTTCGTTTGGAATCCATGCTTTCCTATGAAAAAGAGCTTTACAAGCAAGGAGTGGCCTTAATAGCAGGTGTTGATGAGGTCGGCCGCGGTCCTCTGGCTGGACCTGTAGTCGCTGCAGCGGTTATCTTGCCCAAAAATTGTAAGATTAAAGGCCTCAACGATAGCAAAAAAATCCCTAAAAAGAAACATCTGGAAATTTATCAAGCCGTTCAAGACCAAGCCTTAGCAATCGGCATTGGAGTCATGGATAATCAAGTCATTGACCAAGTCAATATCTATGAAGCAACCAAACTAGCCATGAAAGAAGCAATCTCCCAGCTCAGTCCGCAACCTGAGCACCTCTTGATAGACGCCATGAAACTGGAGTTACCAATTTCACAAACCTCCATTATCAAAGGAGATGCCAACTCCCTCTCCATCGCAGCTGCATCTATAGTGGCCAAGGTGACACGGGATGAATTGATGAAGGAATATGATCAGCAATATCCTGGCTATGATTTCACGACTAATGCAGGCTATGGAACAGCTAAACATCTAGAAGGGCTTGAAAAACTAGGTGTCACCCCAATTCACCGAACCAGTTTTGAACCAGTCAAAACACTGGTTTCAACTAAGAAAGACAAGTAAGAGGAAATGATTATGGAGGAACAGTCAGAAACACTCAGTTCCAAGAAAGAATTTGCCTTTGCCTCAAGCACCATATTATCCCAAGTTGGACGAGGAATCATTGTTGGTCTCGTCGTCGGGCTCATCGTCGGATCCTTTCGTTTCTTAATCGAAAAGGGTTTCCATCTGATACAAGGACTCTATCAAGATCAAGCGTACCTAGTGCGCAATCTTTTTATTATTGGCCTATTTTATGTATTCGTTTGCTGGCTTAGTGCGAAACTAACTCGGTCAGAAAAAGATATCAAGGGTTCAGGAATTCCTCAAGTCGAAGCCGAACTAAAAGGACTCATGTCTCTTAACTGGTGGAGTGTCCTCTGGAAGAAATATGTATTAGGGATTCTTGCTATTGCCAGTGGCCTTATGCTAGGTCGAGAAGGACCAAGTATTCAACTTGGAGCAGTTGGTGGTAAAGGTATAGCCAAGTGGCTCAAATCTAGCCCAGTAGAGGAACGTTCCCTGATCGCCAGTGGAGCTGCTGCAGGTTTAGCCGCTGCCTTTAATGCACCGATTGCAGGCCTCCTCTTTGTTGTAGAAGAAGTCTATCATCATTTTTCACGCTTTTTCTGGGTCTCAACACTAGCAGCTAGTCTCGTAGCAAACTTTGTTTCTCTGCTCATATTTGGGCTAACACCTGTACTGGATATGCCAGATAACATTCCTCTCATGACCCTAGACCAGTATTGGATATACCTCCTTATGGGAGTTTTTCTCGGGTTTTCTGGTTTTCTCTATGAGAAAGCTGTACTCAATGTTGGTCGAATTTATGACTGGATTAGTCAAAAAATCCATTTAGATAGAGCTTATTATCCAATCCTAGCCTTTATCCTCATCATACCAGTCGGGATTTTCTTGCCACAAATCCTTGGTGGTGGAAATCAGCTTGTTCTTTCCCTAACTGAGCAAGATTTTAGTTTTCAAGTTTTATTAGCTTACTTTTTGATCCGCTTTGTTTGGAGTATGATTAGTTATGGAAGTGGCCTCCCAGGAGGAATTTTCCTACCAATTTTGGCGCTTGGTTCCTTACTCGGTGCCCTAGTTGGTGTCATTTGTGTGAATATTGGGCTTGTTAGTCAGGAGCAGTTTCCTATATTTGTCATTTTAGGAATGAGTGGCTACTTTGGGGCAATTTCCAAGGCTCCCTTAACTGCTATGATACTCGTTACTGAGATGGTAGGGGACATTCGCAACCTCATGCCACTGGGCTTAGTAACCTTGGTCGCCTACATCGTCATGGATCTGCTCAAGGGAGCACCAGTCTATGAGGCAATGCTAGAAAAAATGCTACCAGAAGAAGCAACAGACGAAGGAGAAGTCACTCTTATTGAAATCCCTGTATCAGATAAGATCGCTGGAAAACAAGTTCACGAACTAAACTTGCCACATAACGTACTCATCACCACCCAAGTCCATAATGGCAAAAGTCAAACCGTTAACGGCTCAACTAGAATGTATCTGGGTGATATGATTCACCTAGTGATTCCAAAAAGTGAAATTGGAAAAGTCAAAGATTTGTTGTTATAAGTTTATTACATAATTTATTTTACGTAAAATTTTATTGAAAGGATTCTCTATGAAAAGAAATAAGGCAATTGCAGTATATTTGCTAGGCACATTTAGCCAAATAGCATCAGTTTGCCTCCTTTTCTTTCTCTTGAATCATTTTTCTATTCATTCCAATCTATTATCTATTTTAGGAATCTTTCTAGGTGGCATTTCTTCAGCACTTTGGGGAATCATTGTTGCAAATCACTATTTTCATATTCCTTTTAAGAAGATCGTTAACGATTTTTTTAACATTCATACCAGTTACAAACATTATTTATTATCTTTTTTCCTTATTGTCCTTGATTTTTCTTTTCTAATGTTTGGTGGGAAAATAATAGAATTTAGCTGGTATCTCCCATTTTTGATGTTCTTCAAATTTATTGTCTTTGGAGGTATAGAAGAGATTGGATGGCGGTATGTTTTTCAACCAATTTTACAAGAAAAGTTGCCATATTTTTACTCAACAATCCTAACCTTTTTCAGCTGGGCGATTTGGCATCTGTTGTTCTTTTATATTGATGGTTCTCTAGCAACTCTGCAAATTCTACCGTTTTTATTTGGATTGCTGACGAATTCTTTCATACTCTCAGCTCTTTATAACAAAACTAAGAATCTCTGGATTTGCGTTATGACACATTCGATCATTAATGTCTTGTCTCAGATAACCATAGATACTGATCGATCCGAAACCTTCCTGCTTAAAATCTTCGTCATCTTGGTATCCTGCTATATGGTAGTACATAAAAAAGATGAGTATAATCGGTATAAATAAAATTAAATATAAACCTTCAAAACCAAATCAAAAAAGATTTGGTTTTTTAAGAATTAGAAATCTAATTTTCAGTATATAGTATGATTTTTACCCCCTACTTTGTAAAGAATGATTAGAATATTGTATAATAAGAAAAAGGAGAAAAGCATAAATGAATAATTCTGGAATTAAAAAAAGTCATACAAGAATACTAATCATTTTGTTACTCGCAACCATCACAGCAGGAGCTATTTTTATGTTTAGTTTGTTAGGAAAATCGCAAGAAGAACATCGGAATAGAGAGTATGAAGTAAGTTTGGTTAATGCCTTAAAGAATTCCTACCAAGGGATTGAAGAGATTAAAATTTCCAATCCAGAATACACAAGCCCTCCTGGTTCG
>NZ_KV832119.1:257920-258850 GCF_001837335.1 Streptococcus sp. HMSC066F01 | reverse complement strand
TCCTGGTTCGTGGTCTTGTGATGTAGAAATCAAATTTAAACATGAAGTAAAAATTAAGTATGGTGTTGGATATTCTGTAGACACTGAAGAAATAACAGATACTTCATTGGAATGGGAAAATAGAGTAAAAGATCGACAATTTTTAAATGAAAACAAGGGTAAAACTGCTTCGAAAATTAGGGTAACTTATTCTAATAATGACGAAGGAGAGCAATAATGGCATTTAGTTATACTGATAAACAACTCAATGAATTAAAGCATGGAAAGAATGTATATAGTGTCAATGCGGAATTTGCTGAGAAAAAGAGGAAATGATAATGAGTAAAGACAGATTAAGAAAAAGCTATAAACCATTATTCATAGTTTTACTATTCGTATTCATCACATTAGGAGGTGTTTTTATGTTTAGGTTGTTAGGAAAATCGCAAGAAGAACATCGGAATAGAGAGTATGAAGTTAGTTTGGTGAATGCCTTAAAGAATTCCTATGAAGGGATTGAAGAGATTAAAATTTCTAATCCAGAATACACAAGCCCTCCTGGTTCGTGGTCTTGTGATGTAGAAATTAAATTTAAAGATGAAAGAACTCTTTCATATGGAATTAATCATCATTTAAACTATAAAATCAATTATGGTGGCCGTCAAGAAACAAACGAAGATTGGCAGTATTTAGAAACTCATAGAGGGAAAACTTTAAAGTCAGTGAGAATTACTTATTCTGATAGCGAGCAAGGAGAACTATGATGAATTTCCATTATACTGATGAATAATTTAAACCAAGATTATACTGTTTATAGTGTGAACGAAAAGTCTTCAAGGAGAAAAAGGAGAAAAGCTTAAATGAATATTTCCAGCAATAAAAAAAGATATATAAGACTACTAATCGTTTTGTTACTCGTAGCCATCACAGCAGGAGCTATTTTTATGTTTA
>NZ_KV832119.1:257305-257820 GCF_001837335.1 Streptococcus sp. HMSC066F01 | reverse complement strand
CATCACAGCAGGAGCTATTTTTATGTTTAGGTTGTTAGGAAAATCTCAAGAAGAACGTCGAAATAGAGAGTACGAAGTAAGTCTGGTTAATGCGTTAAAAAATTCCTATGAAGGGATTGAGGAGGTACATATAACCGACCCTTCATATGCATCAATTCCGTCTGATGCTTGGGGCGCAAAAGTTAAAATATTTTTCTCTGATAGCAAACAACTAAGTTATATAATCGCATTTAATAAACAAAATAACGAAATAAGAAGTAGAGATTTTCAAAATAGTTCTCGAAAAGATGATAATCAATATTTGATAAACCATCGTGGAATTACAGAAAAAAATGTAAAAGTGATTTATTCAAATGGTGAAACAGGGGAACAGTAATGGTATTTAATTATACTGATAAACAACTCAATGAATTAAAGCATGGGAAGAATGTATACGGTGTCAATGCTGAATATGCTGAGAGGAATGGAAATAACAATGAGTAAAAACAGATTAAGAAAAAGCTATAAACCATTAT
>NZ_KV832119.1:247446-257205 GCF_001837335.1 Streptococcus sp. HMSC066F01 | reverse complement strand
CCATTATTCATAGTTTTACTACTCGCAACTGTCACAACAGGAGGTGTTTTTATATTTAGTATGTTAGGAAAATCCCAAGAAGAGCGTCGAAATAGAGAATATGAAGTAAGTCTGGTTAATGCCTTAAAGAATTCATATGAAGGGATAGAAGAAATCAAAATTTCCAATCCAACATATACGAACCCTCCTGGTGACTGGTCTTGTAAGGTTGATATTTTGTTTGAAGATGGGGAAAAAATATTCTATGGAATTCCACATAACTTAGATGAGATAGAAAATTACAATGGTCGTATGACTTATGGACAGCGAGATTTTCTTAACCGAAGAAAAGGAATAACAACTAATACAGTTACGGTTACATACTCTAACAAAGAAAGAGGGGAACAGTAAATTACTGATAAACAACTCAATGAATTAAATCACGGGAAGAATGTATACAGTGTCAATGCTGAATATGCTGAGAAAAAGAGGAAATGATAATGAGTAAAGACAGATTAAGAAAAAGCTATAAACCATTATTCATAGTTTTACTACTCGCAACTATCGCAGCAGGAGGTGTTTTTATGTTTAGTGTGTTAGGAAAATCCCAAGAAGAGCGTCGAAATAGAGAGTATGAAGTTAGTCTGGTAAACGCCTTAAAGAATTCCTATGAAGGGATTGAGGAGGTAACGATTGCGAATCCATCGTACAGCTCAATTCCTTCAGACGCTTGGGGGGCGGATGTGAAACTAAAATTTTTTGATGGAACATCTAAAGAACATGTTTTAGCTTTTGATATAAACTCGAATAAAATTAGGATTGGAGTATATAATAAGGATGATGAAGAATTTCAACATTTTTTAAATTCTAGGCGAGGTTGTACTAAGTCAAAAGTTAAAGTTAAATATTCGAATGGTTCAGAAGGGGAGCTATGATGAATAAATACGTGTATACAGACAAACAACTTAATGAATTGAATCAAGGTCCGAATGTTTACAGTGTTAATACTGAGTTCGCACAGCGTAAAGAAAACCGAACAAATATTGTTCTGCTAAATCAGATAACGAGTTAAAAAAAGGTGAAATCAACACTATAACCACCTCCGATGGTCAAGAATTCCGTGTCGTTGCGAATAAGTCTCACCGAGGAACAGGTTTTGATGGTTTGGCGGTAGGGTCCTATAGTCAACGGCAAACCGGGTTATAAAAGTATAGCTGTGATTGCTGCAGGAACGGATTCAGAAAGTCCTACTAAGACCTTATAGAAGTAAATCAACTTTTTCTTATTATAGTGTAAAATAGACTAATCTTATAGTATAACAAGAGAAAGGAGGAAATCTTAAATGAACAATTCCAGCATTAAAAAAAGTCATAAAAAGCTACTAATCGTTTTGTTAGTTGCATTCATTACAGCAGGAGGTGTTTTTATGTTTAGTATGTTAGGGAAGTCTCAAGAAGAACATCGGAATAGAGAGTACGAAGTTAGTTTGGTTGAAACTTTAAAAGATAGTTATGAGGGTATTGAAGAAATTAGATTTTCTAATGCAAACTACACAAATCCGCCAGGAAGCTGGACTTGCGTAGTTGAACTATTTTTTAATGAGAGAAGCATAAAATATAAAATTAATTATTCAAAAAATGATAAACATATTTCAGATGTATCCTTAGAAAGAGAGAATAGAAAAGAGGACCGAGAATTTTTAAATAGTCACTTGGGTAAGACTAGTAAACTCACAAAAATTATTTATTCAGATGGTTCAGAAGGAGAATATTAATGGTATACTCTTATAATGATAAACAACTCAATGAATTAAATCACGGAAAAATGTTTATAGTGTAAATTTTGAATATGCTGAGAGGAGTGGAGATAACAATGAGTAAAGACAGATTAAGAAAAAGCTATAAACCATTATTCATGGTTTTTCTACTCGCAACTATCACAACAGGAGGTGTTTTTATGTTTAGTATGTTAGGGAAGTCTCAAGAAGAACGTCGGAATAGAGAGTATGAAGTCAGCTTGGTCAACGCTTTAAAAAATTCCTATGAAGGGATTGAGGAGATTAAGATTTCCAATCCAAACTACACAAACCCTCCAGGTTCATGGTCTTGTGATGTAGAAATCAAATTTAATGATGAAAGAAAAACTAAGTATAGGATAGGCCATGGACTCCATGATAAAAAGAATTATCAAGGATCATTGACCAATGAGAAAAGGCAATTCCTTAACAATTACAAAGGAGTGACCGACTTAAAAGTATTTGTTACATATTCAGATAATAGCACGGGAGAACAATGATGACATTTTCCTATACAGATGAGCAGTTAAACAATTTGAATCGGGATTATGTTGTGTCTAGTGTAAATCTTGAATTCGCTAAGCGTAACGGAAGGACTTATGTCAATTCAAATCTCATTGAAAGTATATCTCCTGATGATTTAGAAAAAACCAACACAATAACCACCTCCGATGGTCAAGAATTTCGTGTTGTTGCCACTAAGTCTGACATTGAAACAGGTTTTGACGGGCTAGGCTAGCAGTTGCATCTATTGTCAACGGCGAACCTGATTATAAAAGTATAGCTGTTATTGCTGCAGGAACTGATCCAGGGAGTTGCACTAAGGTTGATGTTTCCACTGCCATTATTGAAAGAGAAACATCCTTATCTCCTCAATATTTTGTAGCAGATTGATTTGTAAAAGAGATTATGGACGATCCTAGATATGAAGTCAGTCAACTATCTGGCTATTCACAAGGTTCCTACATGCTGAAAATAGGAGCTAAATATCATATTCCAACTACAACTTTTAACGCTTGGTTCACTTATCTATCACTTTCTAACGAGGAAAAAGCATTTATTGATAAAAATCCAGCTATGTTTATAGATTATCGTAGAAAGTCTGATAATGTAGTAGTTATCAATGATTTCAATCACCCCGAATGGTTTAATAAGTCTTTCTTAAAAATGCCTGATACCATATACTAGCTTGATGGTAATAGCCATAAAATTGAAGACTGGGAGTTTTGATCCAGTAACTGGTCAACTTGTTGATGGCAAAGGAGGGAAACCCTTAATCAGTGGCGTTTATCGAGCCTATGCCAACAGTCTCCGAGGAATGGCTCATTAAGGACTTGAAATCAAAATGGTCATCAGGTGGCATTAGTAGCTTTGAGAAAATATACTTAGATGCAGCTCAAGGTTCTATCCTATCATCATCTATGGCTACAGCAGCAAGAACTGGAGCTGATGAAGTGAGCGCCTTAGCCCAAAAAGCCAATCAGGAATTACAAGAAATTTGGTCAAAAATCGACTTTACGAGCTACACAGCATTAGCTCCCTATGAGGTTGATGCCATTTTTGCTAGTCAAGGTATTACTCAAGCACAGTTTATAGATACATTTCAGACAGAGACAAATCAAACAACCACTAAGATGAATGCTTCCGCCCAAGCATTTGAAACAATTACAGGAAGTCATCGAAAAAACAGTAGCAACTGACAAGCAATTAGGCAAGGAGTTTCGACAATGGAAAGAAAAGATGTAAAATGGGAGGAAATAAAAGAGAAAGAAAGAGAAAGAAAGAGAACTATTTACTCTAGAAGACCAATATTATCAAGAAAAAAAGAAACTTGATAACAAAGCGCTTAATCTAGACGAACGAAATGCAAACTTAAAAAAACTAATTTCCGAAGAAGTTGATAATAAGAAAATTGCTACAGAAACCAAATCTACCATTACAAGCATAAATAGCCAAATGGACACTGCAATTCAAGGTAAGGTTCGCAAGAGTCTTGAAGAAAAGATTCCGAATATGTTGCTCAAGTATGATGAAATTTAACAAAGGGTTCAGGATAACTGGGGGGAAGTTAGACTTCTTTTTTAAATTTCTTATTACATCTTTCCGAAAAACTATAATTTTCTTGAAAAATAAATAAGTCTATGCTATACTACTAGTAGACTTATTTATGGAGAAAATACATGAAACGTGAGATTTTACTGGAACGAATAGACAAACTAAAACAAATCATGCCCTGGTATGTTCTGGAATACTATCAATCTAAGCTAGCTGTACCTTACAGTTTTACAACCTTGTACGAATATCTCAAGGAATACGATCGATTTTTCAGCTGGGTTTTAGAGTCTGACATTTCAAATGCTGATAAAATGTCTGATATTCCTTTATCTGTCTTGGAAAATATGTCTAAGAAAGACATGGAATCTTTTATCCTTTATTTACGTGAACGTCCTTTGCTGAATGCTAATACAACCAAACAAGGAGTTTCACAGACAACTATCAATCGAACCTTGTCAGCTCTTTCCAGTCTTTATAAGTATCTAACCGAGGAGGTTGAAAACGATCAGGGGGAACCTTATTTTTATCGTAATGTAATGAAAAAAGTTTCAACCAAAAAAAAGAAAGAAACGCTTGCTGCCAGAGCTGAAAACATCAAGCAAAAACTCTTTTTAGGTGATGAAACAGAAGGTTTCCTAACTTATATTGACCAAGAGTATCCACAACAACTTTCAAATCGCGCTCTCTCATCATTCAACAAAAATAAAGAACGTGATTTGGCCATTATTGCCCTTCTATTGGCGTCTGGTGTCCGCTTATCTGAAGCTGTTAATCTGGATCTAAGAGATCTCAATCTCAAAATGATGGTTATTGATGTCACTCGAAAAGGGGGTAAACGTGACTCGGTCAATGTCGCTGCCTTTGCTAAGCCTTATTTAGAGAATTATTTGGCCATTCGAAATCAACGCTATAAGACGGAAAAAACAGATACAGCCCTTTTTTTGACTCTCTACAGAGGAGTTCCTAATCGTATCGATGCTTCCAGCGTTGAGAAAATGGTTGCTAAGTACTCTGAGGACTTCAAAGTCCGTGTAACACCCCATAAACTACGACATACCCTAGCAACCAGGCTCTATGATGCCACTAAATCGCAAGTTTTGGTCAGTCACCAGCTAGGACATGCCAGCACACAAGTCACTGACCTCTATACCCATATCGTTAATGATGAACAAAAGAATGCTCTAGACAGTTTATAAAATACATAAAATAAATTATGTAATATATGGTTTTTAAAAAAGAAGCTGGTCCTACAACCAACTTCTTTTTGATTTATCCAACTACCGCTTCAGCGATTTCTTCACGGCTAATACCAGCAAAGTAGCGTGTGATGTCAATAGTTTCTAGTGACTTGAGGACATCTTCACGTTCGTATTTCACTCCACGGAGGACATCTTCTACAGCTGCAACGTCCTCGATACCAAAGAAGTCCCCATAGATCTTGATATCTTGGATTTTTGATTCAATGACGTTGGCAAAAACTTCGACCTTACCACTGGTGAATTTTGTTCCACGACGGACGTTAAATTCAGGTGATTTACCGTAGTTCCAGTTCCAAGTACCGAACTTGGTATCCTTGATACGATTGATTTCAGCCAATTCTTGCTCAGAAAAAACGTATTCAGTCATCTCTGGGTACTCTTTTTTCATGTATTCCAAGAGCAAATCACGGAATTCTTCAACTGTGATTTTTTCTGGCAATTCATTGACAATATTTGTTACACGGGCACGGACGGATTTGACACCTTTTGACTCAAATTTATCCTTTGAAACCTTGAGGGCGTTAGCAAGAACTGACAAATCAACGTCAAAGAGCAAGCAACCATGGTGCATGATACGCCCATTGATATAGGCTTGAGCATTGCCACAGAATTTTTTGCCATCAATCTCTAGATCATTACGGCCTGTAAATTCGGCTTTAACACCAAGTTGAGCCAAGGTATTGATAACTGGAGTTGAGAAGCTCTTGAAGTCGAAGGCCTTGTTTTCATCTTCTTTTGAAATGATGGTGTAGTTGAGGTTGTTTAAATCGTGATAAACAGCTCCACCACCACTGATACGGCGGACTACCTCAATACCATTTTCGCGAACATAATCACGGTTGATTTCTTCGATAGTATTCTGGTGACGACCAACAATGATAGAAGGTTTGTTAATCCAAAGAAGGAAGATTTGATCCTCATCTAGTAAGTGTTTAAAGGCATATTCTTCCAAGGCGATATTAAAAGCAGTGTCGTTTGAATGATTGATAATATATTTCATGATATCCCTTTATACGATAGAGACTGGAAAACATCTTTCCAGCCTAGTCTATCTTCGTTTTATTTTTTCTTAGGTGAATGGATGGCCATTCCTAGAACATCCGCAAATGCTTCGTACATCACTTCAGAGTAGGTTGGGTGTCCGTGGATAGTCTTCAGCATTTCTTCAACAGTGATTTCCATTTCGATAATGCTTGATGCCTCGTTAATCAATTCTGCGGCTGCAGGACCAATGATGTGCACACCAAGGATTTCCCCGTATTTCTTATCAGCGATAACTTTTACGAAACCTTGAGCAGCATCAGATGCAATGGCACGACCGTTGGCTGCAAAGTTGAATTTACCGATTGCGACATCGTATTTCTCACGTGCTTGTTCTTCAGTCAGACCTACTGCTGCTACTTCAGGGAGAGTGTAGATAGCTGCTGGAGTCAAGTTCAATTTAGCAACAGCATGGTTTCCTTTGAGGGCATTTTCAGCAGCAACTTCCCCCATACGGAAGGCTGCGTGCGCCAACATTTTAGTACCGTTGATGTCACCTGGTGCGTAGATTCCAGGAACAGAAGTTTCCATGTACTCATTGACCTTAATACGACCACGATCCAATTCAAACTCAACATCGCCAATTCCTTCAAGGTCTGGTACACGACCGATTGAAAGAAGAGCTTTATTTGCAATGATATCGTCTTTTCCTTCAACCTTGATACGAAGTTGGCCATTTTCCTCGATGATTTCTTGCAATTTTGTACCTGTCAAGATGGTCATACCTTTGCGTTCCAAAATCAAGCGAAGATTCTTAGACACTTCCGCATCCATAGCTGGCACGATACGGTCCATCATTTCGATAACAGTTACTTTTGAACCAAATGTCATGAATGCTTGGCCGAGTTCGATACCGACAACCCCACCACCGATGATTACGAGGCTTTCTGGAACTTCGTTCATTTCAAGAATATCATCGCTGGTCATCACAAGTGGAGATTCCATACCAGGGACGTTAATCTTGCTGACTTTTGAACCACCAGCAAGGATAATTTTCTTGGTTTCAAGCAATTCAGAACCATCTACCAAGACATTCTTGTCTTTAGTGATTGTACCAACACCCTTATGAACAGTAACTCCGTAGCTACGAAGAAGACCCGCAACACCACCTACCAAGGTATTGACAACTTTAGATTTAGTTTCTAAAAGTTTATCCATATCTACAGTGAAGTTTGGATTTTCAATGACAATACCACGGTTTGCTGCATGACCGATGTTTTCGATGATTTCAGCGTTGTGAAGGTAGGTCTTAGTTGGGATACAGCCGCGGTTCAAGCAAGTTCCACCGAGTTCAGATTTCTCAACAAGGGCAACCTTACCACCAAGTTGAGCAGCTTTAATGGCCGCTACATATCCAGCAGGACCTCCACCAATCACAACGATATCAAAGGCATCATCGCTCTTGCCGTCGTCGTTTGAAGCACTAGCTGCAGGTACAGGTTTTGATTCTGGCGCAGCAGCTCCAGCTGTTGGGATATTTTCCCCTTCTTCTCCAAGGTAACCGATAACTTCCGTTACAGGGACAGTTTCACCATCTCCTTTGAGGATGGCAATCAAGTATCCATCTTCTTCGGCTTCCAATTCCATGCTGACTTTATCAGTCATGATTTCCAAAAGGATTTCTCCTTCTTTTACAAATTCTCCGACTTTCTTATTCCATTGGACGATTTGTCCTTCTGTCATATCCACGCCGGCTTTTGGCATAATTACTTCTAAGGCCATGTCTTACTTCCTTTATCTATATCTCTAAAAATAAATACTGTATTTTTAAACCAACATTGAGATTGGGTTCTCAATTAAGGCTTTCAAGTCTTTCATAAACTTAGCACCAGCCATACCATCTACGACACGGTGGTCAATAGTTAACCCTAGGCTCATGATAGGACGAATAACAATCTCACCATTGACAACTACAGGTTTTTCAACTGTTGAGCTAACCCCGAGGATAGCTGAGTTTGGTTGGTTAATAATCGGACCGAAGGACTGAACGCCAAACATTCCCAAGTTACTAATTGTGAAGGTTGAATTTTGCAGTTCGCTTGGAGATAATTTACCATCCAAGGTACGACCAATTACATCCTTAAAGGCTACAACCAACTCTGACAAGCTCATTTTTTCAGCATTATAGACAACTGGTGTCATTAGACCATTATCCATCCCAACTGCCATCGCAAGGTTGACATAGTTGTGAGTGATAATGGTCTTGCCATCTTCTGTCAATGAAGCGTTGATGTAAGGATGTTTCATCAATGTTTTCACAACAGCGAGTGAAAGAAGGTCTGTTACAGTAGTCTTCTTACCAGTTGCTTCCATAATTGGCTCAAGAACCTTCTTACGAAGAGCCAGCATCTCAGACATATCGACATCGTAGTTGAGTGTGAAGGTTGGCGCAGTTAGGTAGGATTCAACCATTCGTTGTGCGATAACCTTACGCATTGGTGTCATTGGAATACGCTCAATCTCACCATAAGGAGTGATATTGTCTGGAACTTCTTCTACTTTTTCAATTTGAGCAGGAGACTTGATAGTGTCGTTTTCGATATTTTCAGGAAGTAAGGCCAAAACGTCCTTCTTCATGATCTTACCACGGTGACCTGTTCCTTGGATTTCCTGCCAAGCAATGTTATGTTCGAGGGCAATTCGTTTTGCAAGTGGCGAAATGCGAACCACATTTGTGTCTTTATAAGTTTCCACGTCTTCTTTGTGGACACGACCGTTTGCACCTGAGCCAGAAACGTCGTAGAGGTTGATCCCTAGATCATTCGCTAACTTTCTAGCCGCAGGAGTCGCTCTTAGCTTGTCATCAGCCATGACCTCTCCAATTCTATACTAAGATATTAAGGACGAAGAGAGTTCTGCACCTAAAAGATACAAAGTTCCTCGTCTTTTTTATTTTATTTACATAACTTATATTATGTATTATTCCTTGTTATATGTCTTACGGATTGCATCTTTGATGCTTTCAACTGTTGGAATCATTGCATTTTCTAGATTTTGTGCGTAAGGCATTGGCACATCCTCTCCGGCGCAACGGCGGATTGGTGCGTCTAGATAATCAAATGCTTCTGATTCTGAAATAATAGCTGAAATCTCTCCGATATAGCCACTTGTTTTGTGAGCATCGTTGACAAGCACCACCTTACCAGTCTTCTTCACTGAGTTAATGATGATATCCTTATCAAGCGGTACAAGGGTACGTGGGTCCACAATTTCAACTGAAATTCCTTCTTCTGCCAATTCTTCGGCAGCTTGAACCACACGGCGAAGCATTTTTCCATAAGTAACGACTGTTACATCTGTACCTTCACGTTTGATTTCCCCAACTCCAAGTGGAATTGTGTAGTCTGGATCAACTGGTACTTCCCCTTTTTGGTTAAATTCTGACTTGTATTCAAGGATGATAACAGGGTTGTTATCACGGATAGAAGACTTGAGCAGTCCTTTCATATCCGCAGGTGTACCTGGAGCTACAACCTTGAGACCAGGGATGTGTGTAAACCAAGACTCTAGAGACTGAGAGTGCTGAGCTGCAGAACCAACTCCGTTACCAGCTGCACATCGAACTGTCATTGGAACCTGACCTTTACCACCAAACATATAACGTGTTTTAGCGGCTTGGTTGACGATATT
>NZ_KV832119.1:224567-247346 GCF_001837335.1 Streptococcus sp. HMSC066F01 | reverse complement strand
GACGATATTGTCCATTGCAATAACCGAGAAGTCCATGAAGGTCATATCGACGATTGGACGAAGTCCTGTCATGGCCGCTCCTGCTGCTGCTCCGGAGATGGCAGCTTCAGAAATCGGACAGTCACGGACACGTTCTGGACCAAATTCTTCGAGCATTCCAACAGAAGTTCCGAAGTCCCCTCCGAAAACACCGACGTCCTCTCCCATCAAGAATACATTTTCATCGCGACGCATTTCCTCAGACATAGCAAGGATAATGGTGTCACGGAACGACATTGTTTTTGTTTCCATTTTATCTCTTTCTCCTTAGTCTGCGTAAATATCTTCAAATGCTGATTCTAGTGGTGGGAATGGGCTTTCTTCTGCAAATTTAACAGAAGCTTCTACTGCTTCCTTGACTTGTGCTTGAATTTCTTCCAATTCTTCTGCACTTGCACTATTGTTTTCAATGAGGTATTTGCGAAGATTTTCGATTGGGTCTTTTTGTTTCCACAATTCCACTTCTTCACGAGTACGATATTTACCAGGGTCAGATGATGAGTGACCAAGCCAGCGATAGGTTACACTTTCGATCAAGACTGGTCCATTGCCACCACGAACATGGTCTACGGCTTTCTTAAATCCTTCATAAACATCGATGACATTGTTTCCATCTTCGATAAACATTCCAGGGACTCCGTAAGCAGCACTACGTTGATGAATGTGCTCTACATTGGTCATTTTCTTGATATCCGCAGAGATCCCATAACCGTTGTTAATGCAGTAGAAAATAACAGGAAGTTTCCAGATAGAAGCCATGTTCACTGCTTCGTGGAAAACACCTTCGTTGGTTGCACCATCTCCAAAGAAGCAAACGACGATTTTTCCAGTGTTTTGCATTTGCTGACTGAGGGCTGCACCGACAGCAATTCCCATACCACCACCAACGATACCATTGGCACCGAGGTTACCAGCATCCAGGTCAGCGATATGCATAGAACCACCTTTTCCTTTACAGGTCCCAGTGTACTTCCCAAGGATTTCTGCCATCATTCCATTAAGGTCAATCCCTTTGGCAATAGCTTGCCCGTGTCCACGGTGATTTGAGGTAATCAGATCATCTGGGTTGAGGGCCAGCATAGCTCCGACGTTAGCAGCTTCTTCTCCGACAGAAAAGTGAGTCATACCAGGAACTTTTCCCTTTTTCACTAACTGAGCGATTTTTAAGTCCATGCGACGGATTTCTTCCATCTTACGGAACATCTCTAGCAAAAGATTCTTATCTAAAGTTGACATAATCTTGCCTTTCTAACATTGTTCTTACCTTACTATTTTACCTTTTTTAGTATACACTGTCAAAGTATATGGCTAATAAAATTTCACAATATAAAAAAATAAACCCCTGTTAAAACAGGGATTCTCTCTAGTTAGAGCATTTTTTCACAAAGTGCTTTTTCAGGATAATTTCTTAAAATTAGCTCAATCTTTTCATTACGGTTTTCAAACGCCATTGATACAAACAACCAGAAACAATCAAGCTGGCAATTAACCCAATCCAGTAGGCAAATGCCCCTAAGTCAGTTGCCTGATCTAGTAGATATCCTAGAGGTATCGCTACTCCCCAATATCCGATTAGGCCAAGATAGAAAGGAACGATAGTGTCCTTATACCCTCTTAAAATTCCTTGGAGTGGAGCCGCAAAGGTATCAGCTAGCTGGAAAAAGAGACTGTAGGTTAGAAATACAGCTGTTGTTTCAATAAACTGAGGGTCATTTCCATATAGACTTGCTACACGATCTCTAAAAATGTAGAGAAAAGATAGGGTAAGACCTGCAAAAATAAGGGCGGTTACTCTCCCCAGACGAGCATAGATTTTTGCATCCTCAAAACGTTTGGCCCCCACCTCGTAAGACACAACAATCGCCATAGCAGAGGAAATACTCATAGGAAAAGCGTACATAAGACTCGAAAAGTTCATAGCTGACTGGTGGCTAGCGATGATGAGCGATGAAAACTTAGCCATGATTAGTCCCACCACGGAGAAAATAGCTACTTCAGCAAATACGGTTCCCCCGATTGGTAGACCTAATCGAACACCTTCCTTGATTTTATCTATATTGAGTGGAATGCGTTTTTCAAGATGTAACGCTTTTAACCTTTCTTGTTTGAATAAAACAAGAATAGAAATCCCCAATAAAACCCAATAGGCTAGCGAAGTTCCTAGCCCTGCTCCTGCGCCACCAAGCTCAGGGAAACCGAAAGCTCCATATATCAAGAGATAGTTAAAACCACTATTGAGCGGAAGTAATAGGAGCATGAGATACATAGATAGTTTGGTCAAACCAAGAGAATCTAACAATGACCGAATGACACTAAAAAGCAACAAGGGAATAATCCCGATAGACAGGTACCAAAGATAGGAAACTGCAACTGCCGCCACTTGAGCTTCTAGTCCGATGTTGTTTAAGACAGGTGGCGCTAAGAATACTACCATTCCAAGCAAGACCAAAGACAGTCCGAAAGCCAAGTAGATAAATTGGTAAAAATCAGATGCTACTTCTTCCTTTTTGCCCCGTCCCAGATGATGGCCTATGATGGGAACCATGGCCGAAACAATCCCTGTTAAAAAAGTAAAGAAAGGATTCCATAGACTCGTTGCAGTTGATACTCCTGCCAAGTCCATGGTATTGTACTGCCCAGTCATGGTTGTATCAACAAATGAGGCAGAATAATTGGCAAACTGATAAATCAGGATAGGGAAAAATATCTTAAGAAATAAGACAAACTTGTCTTTAAATTGATGGGTTGGATACATATACGCTCTCTATTCTTATAGTTTATAGAGCAGAATCCCATCTAGTTTTGATAGACGATTTGTCCCTTGCAGATGGTATATTTAACCTGCCCTTTTAAAGTTTCACCGATAAATGGTGAATTAGTCGCTTTTGAAGCAAAGTGTGAGTCCACAAGGCGGTCAGCCTTAGCATCAAGGATAGTGATATCCGCTGGACCATTTTCAGCTAAGTAACCAGCTTCAAAGTTGTAAAGTTTGGCTGGATTGACAGTCATTTTTTCAAGCAATTCCATCAAGCTTAGCTCACCAGCTTCCACCAAATAAGTCAAACCAAGAGAAAGAGAGGTTTCCAAACCTGTCATACCAGATGGTGCTTTAGTAATATCTTCTACATTTTTCTCATCTGCATGGTGAGGCGCGTGGTCAGTCGCGATAACTGTGATAACACCTGACTTGAGACCTTCGATAACGGCACGACGGTCTGACTCCAAACGAAGTGGAGGATTCATTTTGGCATTGCTTCCTTGAGTTAAAAGAAGAGCTTCTGTCTTAGAGAAATGTTGTGGTGCTACTTCTGCTGTGACCTGCGCACCTAGTCCTTGAGCAAACTCCACCACCTTGACACTTTCTTCCTTAGACAAATGCTGGATGTGAACATGGGCTTTGGTTGCATAGGCAATCATAACATCACGCGCAATCATAGCGTATTCTGCCACTCCTGTCGCTCCACAGATATGGAAATGTTCTTTAGCAATGTTTTCGTTAAATCCAAGAATCCCGTTCAAACCTGGATCTTCCTCATGAAGACTAATAAAAGTATTAAGTTTTTTAGCTTCTTCCATGGCTTCCTTGACCACTTTACTGCTCTCAAGCGGAATACCGTCATCAGAAAAACCAACCGCACCTGCTTCTAAAAGCGCCTTAAAGTCTGTCAAGTCTTGGCCATTAAAGTTCTTGGTAATAGTCGCAACTGTCTTGACATTGATTTTTTCCTTGGCAGCTGACTGGAGAACTTCTTGAAGAGTCTCTACATCCGAAATGGTTGGACTAGTATTAGCCATCATGACAACCGTTGTAAAACCACCTGCAGCAGCCGCTAGTGCCCCAGTATGAATGTCTTCTTTATGAGTTTGACCAGGTTCACGGAAATGAACATGGATATCGACTAGTCCAGGCGCAACAACAAGGCCCGTAGCATCAATTAGCTCTGCTCCTTCTTCCTTGATTTCGGCAGCTATTTTGACAATTTTCCCATCTTGCACTAAAACATCACACACTTGATCCAAAGCAGACTTGGGATCCATTACACGACCATTTTTGATTAGTAGCATCTGCTTTCTCCTTTATTCATAGAAATCAACTTGGGTATCCAATAATTTATCCCCATCATAAACAAATTTGGCTGAAAAGAAGGGTTTGTCCTCTAAAAGCCACTCAACAAAGGTGTGGTCACCTTCCCAAGTTGGCTTGCTCAAAACCTCGTCATAGGGAACCCATTCCAGCGTCCCCTCATTGCAGTCAATCAAGTCACCCTCGAACTCTGTCACCTTAAAAACATAGGTGTACCAGTCTAAATCTGGCGTGAATTCTGGAAAAGTGATAACGCCTTTTAGAACCGGCTTGGCTTTGAGGCCTGTTTCTTCTAGGATTTCACGCGCAGCGCATTCCTGAGGAGTCTCCCCTCGCTCCAGCTTACCACCCACACCAATCCATTTGCCTTCGTGGACATCATTGGGCTTCTTATTGCGATGCAGCATGAGCAGTTCTTTTCCGTTATCAATGTAGCAAATCGTCGCTAACTGAGGCATATTCTCTCCTTATCTAAGCCAATCGATTGGCACTTGTCCTGTCTCTTTTAAGAATGCATTGGCCTTGGAAAAAGGCTTGGAACCCCAAAATCCTCTGAAAACAGATAAAGGACTAGGATGGGCTGATTCGATAATCAAGTGGTGTGGATTGGTAACCAAGGCCTTCTTCTTGCGTGCATAAGCGCCCCAGAGTACAAAGACTACAGGTCTGTCTAGATTATTGACAACCCGAATCACAGCATCTGTAAAAGGCTCCCATATCTGTCCAGCATGACCATTGGCCTGGCCAGCAGGAACGGTCAAGCAAGCATTAAGAAGTAAGACTCCTTGCTCAGCCCAAGACGTTAAATCATGGGATTTCTTAACCCCGATATCATCTGACAATTCTTTCAAGATATTTTGCAAGGACGGTGGCGCTGGAATAGCATCGGGTACAGAAAAACTCAAGCCCTGCGCTTGACCTGGTCCGTGATAGGGGTCTTGCCCTAGAATCACCACCTTAACTTCTTCAAGTGGTGTAGTCAAGAGAGCCTGAAAAACTTTTTCCTTAGGTGGATAGACAGTTCCCTGATCATAGACCTGTTCCATAAATTGATTGATTTTCCCGAAATAACCTTCAAGTAATTGCTCCTTAATCAAAGCATGCCAAGACGAGTGTTCCATAGCTGACTCCTTCGTTTTTACTGCCTCTATTATAGCAAAAAGTGGCTATCTAAACCACTTTTTACAGTTCTTATATATACTGTTATTGACCCTATTATTTGACATTAGTATTTACAGTATCAATCAGCCATTAAAAACTTTTCAATCATATCAATAGCATAGGAAAGTTGATTATTTACAGACTTCATCCGTTCAAAATTAGCGTCCATATAGTAGAGTTCAGATAAACCACCCCTAGGGAGAAAGAGTGAATAGTGGATATTCATCTTCTCTCGAGTACTTAACTCTATATGATTGCTTATGATATACTTTAACTCTTTTAACGAATTTACTTGAGCAACCACACCTTTTAACTGATACTGCTCGATGAGGTTTAGTAAATTGTCAATCTCTTCAATGACTTTAGTTTCCATATCATCCCCTCTTAGGAAAAGCACTACATAGCATCCAAATAATCCAGCAATTCTTGGTAAGAATGAACTTCATAAGTCGGCTGGGCTTGCGTCTTATTTTCCAGATGATGGGGATTGTACCAGATAGTACCAATACCAGCATTATTACCACCTTGAATGTCGGCGGTTAGAGAATCTCCAATCATCAGTGCCTTTTCTTTATCAAATCCAGCAATCTCTTGACCGATTTTTTCATAGAATAGTGCATCAGGTTTTTGAGTTTGTAATTGCTCGGAGATGAAAACTTGATTGAAATAGGGAGCCAGACCTGATTGAGCCAAGCGCCCTGTCTGAATGGCAGTAATGCCATTTGTCGCAGCGTATAGCTCATAATCTCTTTCGATAAGGCTGTCCAAGAGTTCATGAGCACCCGAAAGAGTTTGTCCCTGCTGAGCGAGATAAAATTGGTAACGCTGGGCAAGTAACCTACCGTCTTTTTCCTGTCCAAAATGGGCAAATAAACGAGAAAAGCGCGTGTTAACCAGCTCTTGTTTACTGATTTTCTTTTGTTCCAAGTCCTTCCAGAAAGCCTTGTTCATAGGAACGTAGTAGTCTTTATAAGCCTGAATATCCACAACTCCTTCTTCCTTTAGAAGTTGCGTCAAAGCCACATCCTCAGCAGCATCAAAATCAAGCAAGGTGTGATCAAGGTCGAAGAGTAGAAATTTGTAGGGCATTGAGTTTCCTTTCTGAAAATTCATTAAGAATATTATAGCATAAATGAACCTTTGATTTATTGAGTTTCAAATACTTTTTACACTCACATTTTGACCGTGCTCAAGTGCAAATCTAAAACTAGTCAGCAAAACTTCGAATGAATCTTTTCCGGAACTAGTTATGAAATAATGCGATAAATTTGTTATATGCTCTGCGATATTATTTCCCCAAGGAGGAGTGAGTGACAAATCTTCAAAATCCCATATAACATCCTGAGGGAGAAATTTTTTCAACTCCTCTTGGATAGATACCAACTCAGCTATTCCACTCTCAACAGATTCAAAAGGAACATCTCCCCAGTAAAGCTTATTCATTATTACTGGGTATCTACTTCCCCACTGATTATTCTCTAAGCGAACATAAATAGTCGAAAAGAATGAATTAAAAAGACTCCCTTCTCCTATAGTCCACCAATTATAACCAACCATTAACCCTACAGACATAGATATTCTCCTATTCATTTTTAATATTATTTAACGTCAACTAAAGTTTTATACTGATAGTCTCTAAAACATACATTCATTCTCCCCTACCCCAACTCCTTGGCTATTCTGCTTTTTTCAAGTTTTCCCTTAACAATTCGTTTCCATAAAACAAGTAGATTCAAACTATAAGATAAGCGTAGGAGGAAATAATTAATCCATTCGATAAGGGCAAAAAGCTGTATTAGTGTGGCTATAATAGCCACTCGAACACTCTGGGTGTTCCAGACTATAAAAGGAAAGCCTGAAATAAGTAAAACAAGGTCTAGTATTCTGAAACAACCATATAGTTTTGGAACAGTTCCACTTCCGAACTGAGGTTTCGACAGTCTTCTAATCAAAATCGCCCAATAGGTCGAGCCTTGAAGCAATATAAATGTCAGTAAAGATAAAGGATAGAGAATGGTAATTAGACTCATCCAATCACCAAGACGATTTTTCAAAAGGAAAAAACACAACCAAAAGGATAGGATGGCTGTAAGCTCTCCCAAACAGAGGGACACCAACTCTTTTCTAACTTTCTCTTTTTTTATGCTCATCATCTCACCCATCTATCTATCATCCTATATCAGAAAAAAAGCTATTCGAATCATTTTCTAGTCAACATTTCTCAGAATCAAGGCATTCTAAGCGTCGAACTGCTCAATCCCTTTAATATCCGTGTGATTCGAAACTTAGAATTGCATTGATATAAATGTTTTGGTGCTATTCTAAGTTTATGACAAACCTAAATTTTAATTTTAGAAGGATTCTAAAGCTAGAATGGCTCTAAAATCACGAGAAATATGCTATTCGAAACTTAGAAGAACCTTTTTCTAAACTTCATACTCACTTTAACTAGTAGGACTTACAATTCTTCTGATGAGCTTTGAGTTTTTTCAGAGCCCAGTCATAGTGACTGGAGATGGCACTGACAAAGTAGGAACCTAGACTTGTTCCTCCCGTCCACTTATAGACACCTTTTGTGAACAATTCGTCATTGATGAAGCCTTCCATCAACTCTAAAACCTCTTTATGCGATTGATTGAGGAGTTTGGTCGCTTCTTCTAAGGACGTTCTCTGGTGCTTCTTCCAAAAAGCGACATTCATTTCCCCATAAGTTTTCCAATTATAAGGTTCAGGGAGAAAAGGTCTTTCATGACCCTTTTGATTGGAATGTACCCAGGTTAAAAGTAACTGATGCCATTCATAGAGATGGATCAGGACATCCCGTAGATTTTTATCTCTATTCCAGTGAGCTTCTTTTTTCTTTTGGTCTTTTGAAAAATCAAAAGGAGTCTGTAGCTCCTCTTCACTTAGCAGAGAAATTAAGAGATTAAGTTTTTCATAGTTTTCCTTAGAGGCTAACACTAGCTCCTCTTTCGTTCTCGGTCTAGGCATAGGAGTTCTCCCTTCATTTTCAACTAGAATAAGCTATTTTGTTACTTCATTATACCATAATCAAAAAGCAGTTCTTCATTTTACGAACAACTGCTTTTACTAACTATTTTTTTATGCTTATAGTCACTAGTTTACATATAAATCTCTAAAGCGACCATCCACTTCTGCTATCTGATAGAGCAAGTGGGCTAGTTCTTGGTAATCTTCTTTTAAACATGAAAGATGGGCTTGACCAAATAGAGTAGCCAATTCTTCTTTTAATCTTGCCCCTTCTGGATCATGGTCTTTTAAGAATTTACTGAGATAGAGATTTCGAACAGCAGCAAGTTTAAAGCTGAAATACTGATGCAATTGTTTTTGCTCCGTATTTAAGCCGTTTTCAGCAACTGCTTTTGCATAACATTCCAAAACACCGTTTTGGCCATTCAGATATCTGTTCTTCATAATCCTTGCTGTTTCCTGATAGATTTCAGTCTGACTAGGACTCCTGACCTTCTTAAAATTTCCCCACATGGAGTAGGCTCCGCGCTTATAGTCAATAGCCTCTGCCTTCCATGCTTCTAGTATGTCATTAAAAGCAACCTTCATACAGGCAAAACCAGCTGGATCATGCAAATAGAGGTGCTGATGATCAATGCCATACACGGTTACGAAGTGATCCACACCATAAAGGATTGTGTGATTGGGATTGTAAGTCAGATGGCCCATATCAAGAGGTCCCAGAACGACAGGTCCATTTGACAGAAATGTTTCCAACTTTCTTTTAACCTCTTCCAAATCTACTTCCGCGCCATCTTTTAGATAGAAGTCCTCATAGTCAAACCCAAGTATTTTTAAGGAATGAGAGATGGAAAGATCTGGCATTCCATTATCAAAAAATACTAGAGGGTGCTCCTCATCTTCCTTTACGATACTAGCTCCATTTCCCATCACCATAATTGCCTCTAAAAACTCTGCTTTAAAGTCATAGCCATAGCCATCCAGTGCCATTGCCAATGAATAACTATAGCAAAGTGACACATCTCCAAAATACATCTGCATATTCCTGCCTCCTTATCTTCTATGGGACTATTATACCGAGAAAACTATTCGCATGCCCCATAAAATCCAAACAAAAAATATGGTTTGTTTGTTTACAGACATGAATGTCAACAATTAAAAACTCTGTAAAAGCTATCTTCTACAGAGTTTGATTTGCATCTTTATAAAAAATCAGAAAATGATCTAGTCCCTGATGACTGGTATCCAGAGTTCCATTTGGTAGTCTGAGGACGACATATCTCCTTTGAAATAAACTTCAAAGTCTGGGGCTCCTGAGTGGCGATAGCCAGTTTCTGGAAAAAAGACCTCTAAGACATATTTCCAAGCATTGTGAATGCTAGCAGGTATAGGGCCTTTGACTGGTACGATAGCATATTCAGCGGCTGGGATATCTTTGATGGACAGACCTAGTTCTTCTGCTTTAGTTTTATCCGTCACATCATAAGCAGCCATATAGTTGATGATTTCGCCTTCTTTGACATCCGAGCAGACGCCAAAAGATTGGCCACTGCCTAGACTCTCTAGGCTTTCAAAGCTGTGATGGGCATAGAGATGCTCCCAAGCAGACGGGCATTTGCTATTGTCAATAGCTTCCAATAGGACGCCTGCCACGGTAAAAGCAGGTTTCTTTTGAATCTTGATATCCATGTTCTTTCCTCCTGTGATTTTTAAGGATAATTGAAGTCTAGGAAAGATCCGATAAGGTTTTCCTTTTCGAACTTCTGAGGGAGTTGCACCATGGAATTTCTTGAAGGCTGTGCTGAAGGCGTCAGCAGACTCATAGCCGTATTTCATTGCTATGTTAATGACTTTCTCAGTGCTTTCCCGCAAGTCCATCACAGCCTCTGACAACCTGCGATTGCGCAAGTATTCTGCTAATGTCATATCTGCCAGGATAGAAAATAGCCTGCTAAAGAGAGAGTAAGAATAGCCCGATAGCTGCTGAAATCTTTTCATATCCACTTCTCCAGTCAGTTGCTGCTCCAAATAATCCATGGTTTGATTGAATTGATGCATCATATTCTTCTTTTCTTACCTCCATAAGATACAAAGGTCATTAAAAGCAAAGTGAAAATGGGAAAATTATCGCTGGTTCTTCTGATTCTAGGTAATTTTTTCTTTTTCGCATAGCTTTTAGTCCGTGTTCAATTCTATCTATATTCTAACAAATACAGGATACTTCCACCCTAGAATCTTTGTACAAGATTTAAAGGTGTAAATTCTATAACTTATCTTTTAATTTCTCAACAAAGAGATAGGCTGCAGGGCAGGTCAAGGTATTCTTAATCGTCAAATGATTAATTTGATGGATCTTTTTCCGATCTGTATGGGGGAATTCACGACAGGCCTTGGGACGAACATCATAGATGCAGCAGAGATTGTCTCCTCCTAGAAAGGGGCAAGGCATGGATTTGAAAACTTTATCCCCATCTTCATCCACCTGAAGGAATTCCGCTTCAAAAGCCGGTAATTTCATCTTAAAGTACTTAGCGATACGGGTGATATCTGCTTCTTTAAAGTCGGGCCCCAAAGTCTTGCAACAGTTGGCACAGGCAGTGCAATCAATCTCAGCAAAGACTTCTTGGTGAATCTGCTGCGCAATCTTATCTAAGTTTTTAGGAGGTTTTTTCTTTAGATTAGCTAACACTTTGCGGTGGTCCTTCTGCTTTTGCAAGGCTAGCTGATGGTAATACTCAATATCAATCTCTTTAGACATAATTTCTTCCTAATACAAGTGTTTTTGTCTATTATACCATAAACTCTGCCCCTTTCTTATCCCCTTGAACAGAAAAAAGCCCTTCGGAAAAAATCCGAGGGGCTTCAAACCTTGTTCACTGAACTAGATTATTTTTTAAGGTTGTAGAATGATTTCAATCCACGGTATTCAGCTACTTCACCAAGTTGGTCTTCGATGCGAAGCAATTGGTTGTATTTAGCGATACGGTCTGTACGTGAAAGTGAACCAGTCTTGATTTGTCCTGCGTTTGTTGCAACTGCGATGTCAGCAATTGTTGAATCTTCAGTTTCACCTGAACGGTGTGATACAACTGCAGTGTAACCAGCTTCTTTCGCCATTTCGATAGCATCGAATGTTTCAGTAAGTGTACCGATTTGGTTAACTTTAATAAGGATTGAGTTAGCAGCACCTTCTGCAATACCTTTTTCAAGGTAAGAAGTGTTTGTTACGAAGAAGTCGTCACCAACCAATTGAACTTTACCACCAAGACGTTCAGTAAGAGCTTTCCAACCGTCCCAGTCGTTTTCGTCCATACCATCTTCGATAGTGATGATTGGGTATTTGTTTACCAATTCTTCAAGGTAGTCGATTTGTTCTGCAGCAGTACGTACAGCAGCGCCTTCACCTTCGAATTTAGTGTAGTCGTAAACTTTACGTTCTTTATCGTAGAATTCTGATGAAGCACAGTCAAATCCGATAAATACGTCTTTACCAGGAACATATCCAGCAGCTTCGATCGCAGCAAGGATAGTTTCAACACCGTCTTCAGTTCCTTCGAAACGAGGAGCGAATCCACCTTCGTCACCTACGGCTGTTTCAAGACCACGAGATTTAAGGATTTTCTTAAGAGCGTGGAAGATTTCAGCACCCCAACGAAGAGCTTCTTTGAATGATGGTGCACCAGCAGGTACGATCATGAATTCTTGGAAAGCGATTGGAGCGTCAGAGTGAGAACCACCGTTGATGATGTTCATCATTGGAGTTGGAAGAACTTTAGTGTTGAATCCACCAAGGTAGCTGTAAAGTGGGATTTCAAGGTAGTCAGCAGCAGCACGAGCTACAGCGATAGACACACCAAGAATTGCGTTTGCACCCAATTTACCTTTGTTAGGAGTACCGTCAAGTGCGATCATAGCACGGTCGATAGCTTGTTGGTCACGTACATCGTAGCCGATGATTGCTTCAGAAATGATATTGTTTACGTTGTCAACAGCTTTTTGTGTACCAAGACCACCGTAACGAGATTTGTCACCGTCGCGAAGTTCAACTGCTTCGTGTTCACCAGTAGAAGCTCCTGATGGAACCATACCACGTCCGAAAGCACCTGATTCAGTATAAACTTCTACTTCAAGTGTTGGGTTACCGCGTGAGTCTAGGACTTCGCGAGCGTAAACATCAGTAATAATTGACATTTTTTACTCTCCTTTGAGTTAAATTTTTTACACCTCTATGATACCTTAAAAATAAGCGTTTTTCAAGAAAAAACGTTATCTTTGTGCAAATTTTCCTTAACTTTATAAAGTAATCGCTTTCTTTTATCTGTTTTCTTGCGATTTTTGTGATATACTGTTTTTATGACAGATTTATCAAAACAACTACTAGAAAAAGCTCATGGTGGGCCGAAATTAAACCCTGACGAACAACGCCGCTATCTCGGCACTTTCGAGGAAAGAGTTCTTGGCTACGCGGATATCAGTACTGCCAATAGTCCTGAATTAGAACATGGATTTTTCTCTATTTTAGAGGGTTTTCAAGAAAAGGTAGAGGCACTTTTTGTGAAGATTTCACCAAATATCGAGTTTGACAAACAGGTCTTTTACTTAAAGCAAGCAAAGGAAAGCAACTGTCAGGCGACTATTGTTTCAGATGATCATATCACCTCTCCTTTCGGTCTTGTCATTCATACAAATGAACCTGTTCAAGTAGAAGAAAAGGACCTTAGACTTGCATTTTCAAGTCTTTGGGAGGAGAAAAAGGCTGAGCCACCTAAAAAATCCATCTGGAAAAAATGGTTTGGTTAATGATTTCTCATGTTTAATAAACGGCCAATATTAGTAGCTGTGTGCTCCAAATAGAGACTTGCATTTTTCAAACTATCTTCCAAAGGTTCACTTTTCTCTAAAATAGAAAAGACAGCTTGTATATTTTCGAATGGTAGGGAAGGTAAATCCTCGGAAAGACTACCACAAATAGCAATAACAGGAACTCCGTTAGGGGTTCTTTTTGCTACTCCCATAGGAGCTTTTCCAACAAAGCTTTGACTGTCCAGTCTGCCTTCTCCAACGATAACCAAGTAGGCCCCTGCAACCTTCTTGTCAAAGTCAATCAAATCTAAGCAAGTGTCAATCCCAGATACGATAGTGGCCTCAGCAAAGGCACAGAGCCCAGCCGCAATCCCACCGCCGGCTCCTGCTCCTTTAAGAGAGAGGGTTGATGGTGAAAATTTTTCATAGAACCGCTGTATAGCCAAATCTACTGTCTCAAACAAAGCAGGATCCAAGCCCTTTTGTTTTCCAAATGTATAGGTCGCTCCTTGAAGACCACATAGAGGGCTCACGACATCTGCTAAAATGCGGATTTTCACATCTTCAGGTATCCTATACAACTCGCTGTCTGAAACTAACTCGAATTCAAGCAAAGTCTGACCGCAAGCTGGCAATTCTTTTCCATTCTTATCATAAAAACGATAACCTAAACCAGCAGCAATGCCTATCCCACCGTCATTACTAGCCGTACCACCAACGCCGACATAGATATCTTTCATCCCTTGATCAACGAGATGACGAATCAACTCTCCGATACCTTTGGTTTGGATGTGAAGGGGATTTCGTTTCTCCCGCGGAATCTTCCCAAGACCAACCAAGTCAGCAACTTCGAAGAGCGCTATTTGATCTTTGTGAAAGTAGCGCATGGATTCTTTTAGCCCAAAAGGCCCCGTAACCTCTTGCCATTTTTCTTCGAGTTCAAGAGAATGTCGGATAGCGTCTACAGTTCCTTCCCCACCATCACCTACAGGGCAAAGCAGACATTCTACATCTGCTATCGATTTTTGGAATCCTCTTTTTATAGCTTGAGCAACCTCTTCTGCCGTCAAACTTTCTTTAAAAGAATCGGGTGCAATTACAATTTTCATGGTTCCCTCTCATTCTAAGAAATCAATCAAAGGTAGAACTTCTAAAAGCTCCCTCGTATCTACATGACAAGCTATCTCGGATTTTACGACTTCTTTGGCACAAAATGCAATACTACATCCTGCTGACTTTAACATCAAGAGGTCATTGGCACCATCACCGATGGCAATAGTTCTTTCTTTGGAAAATCCAAATTCCTTTCTCCATTTCTCAAGAGTAACTTGTTTTACTTGACCTGTCACAATTTCACCAACTAATTTTCCTGTTAAAAAACCGTCTTTGACTTCCAACTGGTTGGCGGAGAAATAGGAAATACCAAGGGATTTTGCTAATCTTTCAACTATTGGTGTAAAGCCACCAGACACTAGACCGACTAGAATGCCCTTCTTTTGAAGTATGGAGATAAATTCTTGAGCATTCTTGGACAGATGAATGGATTTGAAGACAGTATCAAAGACCGAAACCGGAAGGCCTTTTAACAAAGCTACCCTCGCTCGTAAACTTGTTTCAAAGTCCAGTTCACCTCGCATTGCCTGGCTTGTAATCTGCGATATTTCTTCTTCGCAACCTGCTTCTTTTCCTAAAAGATCAATCACTTCTTCTGCTATCAGGGTGCCGTCAACGTCCATGACACACAAGCCTTTTACTTGAGACATAAACTTTCCTTTCTAAACAGCCCAAAAATCGTATGAAAGAATCATACGATTTTATCTATTAGTTGACTAAACTATGGTACAAGTCAAGATAAGACTTACAAGCTGTATCCCATGAGAAATCGCATTCCATAGCTTGTTTTTGTAGATTTCTCCAAACTTCCGGCTGGTACTTATAAACATCCAAGGCTGTTTGGAAACTCCAGTTAAGCCAGTATGGTGTTAAATTATCAAAGCTAAATCCAGTTCCAGTTCCTTCGATTGGATTGAAGGATTGAACCGTATCACGCAAGCCACCCACTTCATGAACCAATGGTAGAGTTCCATAGCGCATCGCCATCATTTGAGACAAGCCACATGGTTCAAAACGACTTGGCATGAGGAAGAGATCACAAGCTGCGTAGATTTCTTGAGCGAGCTTGACGTCAAAAGTGATATTTGCTGATAGTTTGTCTGGATAGACTTGCGCAAACCAGGAGAAGGAATGTTCAAAAGCTGGGTCACCTGTTCCTAAAAGGACTATTTGAACGTCCTCCTGTAAGAAACGATGCAAGCTTTCTACAACAACATCAAAACCTTTTTGGCGCGTCAATCGAGAGACAATCCCAACTAGCGGAACATCTGGTCTCACAGGCAACCCAACTCTCTCTTGTAATTTTGCTTTGTTTTGAGCTTTTCCAGACAAATCTTCTTTATTAAAATGATAATCTAAAAGTGGGTCTGTTTGAGGATTATAAAGATCTGCGTCAATACCATTAACTATACCTGAAACCTTACCTGACTCCATCCGAAGAATCTGGTCCAAACCGCAACCAAACTGACTGGTCATAATCTCGTGCGCATAGCTAGGGGAAACGGTTGAGACACGATCCGCGTAGAGAATGCCTGCTTTCATCCAGTTGAGACAATCATTCCAGCGAAGGGTGCCATCAGCATAACGTTCAAAGCCAACACCGAACAAATCCCATAACATTCCTTCAGAAAATTGACCTTGAAATTCCAAATTGTGAATGGTTAAAACTGTTCTGATTCCTTGATATGCCTGAATCCAATGGTACTTTTCTTTTAACAAGAAGGGAATCATGGCTGTGTGGTAATCATGAACATGGAGAAGGTCAGGGATAAAGCCGATGCGTTCCATGGCTTCAAGAGCAGCCAGTTGGAAGAAGGCAAAGCGTTCACCATCGTCAAAATCACCGTACACATGACCACGGAAGAAATAATACTGATTATCAATGAAGTAGAAGGTTACCCCATTCAAGACCGTTTTCTTAATACCACAGTACTGTCTACGCCATCCTACACTAACTTCAAAGTGGAGAACATCCTCAATCTGGTCTCCAAACTTTGCTTCTACCATATCATAATAAGGTAAGAAAACTGCAACTTCGTGCCCCGCTTTTACAAGTGATTTGGGAAGTGCACCAATGACATCGCCCAAACCACCTGTTTTTGAAAAGGGTGCTCCTTCTGCCGCTACAAATAAAATTTTCATGAATAAATGTCCTCTGTTACTGTTTCACCCTTCTTCACTACAACTGGATGTTCTGCTGTGCCTCGAATGACAACACCGTCCGCAACCTCAACGCCCTTATCCAAGATAGCATATTCAACTTGGGCACCTTGTCCAATCACAACACGAGGGAACAGAACGCTGTTCTTCACAACACTATCTTTGTGAACATAAATATTACGAGATAGGACTGACTGAACTACTTCACCCTCAATGATACTACCAGAAGCAAACTGAGAAGTACTTACTTTTGAAGTATTCGCATAATAGGTTGGCTCTTCGTTCTTAACCTTGGTATAAATCTTTTGATTTGGTGAGAAGAGAGAATAGAACTTTTTAGATTCAAGCATATCAATATTTGCTTGATAATAGGACTGAACAGAGTGAATATTAGCTAAGTAGCCTGTGTATTCGTAAGCAAAAGCTCCTTCTTTTGCAGCTAAATCGCGGAGGACATAGCGCAACTTTTCAGGATATTCTTTCTGAGCCTCTTCTTCAAGTCGTTCAATCAACCAAGGAGTATCCACAACAAAGATATCTGTAGACATATTGAAGAGTTCATCTGTAGATTTATTATCAAAGAGTTTGTGCGAACGAACATGGTCAGTTTCATCGATTTCCAAAATAGCATTCACATCTGAAATGTCTTTCTTTGGAAGTTTCTTATATACAACTGTAATCGGACCTTTTGTTGTATTGTGTAGGTGGAAGACTTGATTCAAGTCAATATTCACCAGCACATCGCAGTTAATCGAAACGGTTTGGTTTGAACCTGAACGTCTCAAGTAGGTAAGAAGCTGTTGGTAATACTCTTTTCCAACTGTACTGCTTTCAACACGAGTATTGTAAATTCCTAGATAGTAGTGACTTAGAAGAGTTGACAAGCCCCACTCACGACCTGAACGGATATGGTCGAATACTGAGCTGATATTGTCTTGTTGGAAAATACCAAAGATACTACGAACACCTGCATTTGCAAGGCTGGAAAGAGGGAAGTCAATCAAACGGTATTTCCCACCGAAAGGCAAGCTAGCTACCGGACGGTGTTCTGTTAATGTTGACATGTCATGAAAACCAACTGTGTTTCCTAAAATGGCTGAATATTTATCAATCTTCATCTGTTGCTACCCCCACTACTTCATTGTATCCTACTACTTGTACTTCGTCCGTTCCGTCAATCTCTACGCCGTCTGCAATAATGGCACCCTCACCAATAATAGCACGAGTAATCTTTGCGCCATGGCCAATAATAGCTCCACTCATGATGACAGAATCAACGACCTCAGCACCTTCACGTACTTGTGCTTCTGTTGAAAGAATCGAACGTTTAACAGTTCCATCTACAAAACAGCCATCCACGACCAATGAATCTTCAACGTGTGCATGCGCACCAAAGTAGTTTGGTGGTGAAATCAAGTTTCTAGAGTAAATTTTCCACTGACGATTGCGACTATCCAAGGCGTTTTCTGGTGAAATGTACTCCATATTAGCTTCCCAAAGTGACTCAATCGTACCAACGTCTTTCCAGTAGCCATTAAATTCATAAGCATAGACACTTTCACCAGACTCGAGATAGTTAGGGATAACGTTCTTACCAAAGTCTGACATATCCACATTGCTCTTTTCAGCAGCAACAAGCATATTGCGAAGCCGTTTCCAGTCAAAAATATAAATTCCCATAGAAGCCTTTGTAGACTTAGGTTGAGCAGGTTTTTCCTCAAATTCAACGATACGGTTATTGGCATCTGTATTCATGATACCGAAACGGCTAGCTTCTTTGAGAGGTACGTCTAGGACAGCTACTGTCAAACTGGCATTGTTATCCTTATGGGACTGAAGCATATCATCGTAGTCCATCTTGTAGATGTGGTCACCAGAAAGAATCAAAACATACTCAGGATTAACACTGTCGATATAGTCAATGTTTTGGTAGATAGCGTGACTAGTCCCTTCAAACCAACGGTTTCCTTCGCTGGCTGAATAAGGTTGTAAAATAGAGACACCTGAATTGATACCATCCAATCCCCAGCTCGAACCATTTCCAATATGGTTGTTCAAAGCAAGAGGTTGGTACTGCGTAATCACACCAACATTATGGATTCCAGAGTTTGCACAGTTGGAAAGAGCAAAGTCAATGATACGGTAGCGCCCACCGAATTGCACTGCCGGTTTGGCAATGCTTTGAGTGAGTTTTCCGAGACGTGTTCCTTGCCCACCCGCAAGGATCAAAGCTAGCATTTCATTCTTCATTTTCTACTCCTTTATAAAGACATGTGAACGTTAAAATCGAAAGAAGGTCGGAAGTCAAACTTTTTATAAAAATAATAGGAAATCCATTTCTCTTGTGTTTCAAGTCCAATACAAGTACATCCGTTTTTAAAAACTAAAAAATATCATCAACAGCCCATTATTCTTTTTTCTTAGCTTGTTTCAAACGACGCTTGATCTTCCAGATGCTTGCTCCCATGGCAGGCAAGGTAAAGGTCAAAGTCTGCTCATAATCTTTCCATAAGCCTTCTTGAGTCTGAACTGTTTGATTGTGCTCTTTCCACACACCTCCCCATTCTTCTAATTCTGTATTCCAAACTTCTTCGTAAATACCTGCAACAGGTAAACCAATCGTAAAGTCCTTACGTTCAACTGGTGCCATGTTAAAGACACAGACTAACATTTCGTCCTTCTTGCCCTTACGAATAAAGGAAAGGACACTCTGATCTCTATTATCAGCATCGATAATCTCGATACCATCATAACTAGTATCAATTTCCCACAGACAACGATGCTCTTTATAGAATTGATTCAGTTGTGAAGTAAAATGCTTCATCTTGGCATTCATCGGATCTTCTAGATTAGACCACTCCAACTGCTCCTCGGACTTCCACTCGAGGAATTGTCCGTACTCACTACCCATGAACAAGAGTTTCTTACCTGGATGACAAATTTGATAGGTGTAGAGGTTGCGCAGACCAGCGAACTGATTGTAGCGATCTCCCCACATCTTATGCATCATACTCTTCTTACCATGAACTACTTCATCATGTGAGAAAGGCAGGAGATAGTTTTCATTGAAAACATACATAAAGCTGAAAGTCACAAGATTAAAGTCATACTTGCGATAAATCGGATCTTCCTCGTAGAAACGGAGAATGTCGTTCATCCAGCCCATATTCCATTTATAGTCAAACCCAAGGCCGCCCATTTCTTTCATGCCAGTAATCTTTGTTGCTGATGAACTTTCTTCTGCAATCATCATGATATCTGGATGAGCTAACTTAATCACTGTGTTCAACCGTTGAAGGAAATAATAACCCTCGTAGTTAAGATTTCCGCCGTCCTTATTTGGAGTCCAAGGAGCATTATCATAATCTAGATACAGCATATTGCTCACTGCATCGACCCGAATACCATCTAAGTGGTAAAAATCAATCCAAAATTTAATACTTGAAATCAGGAAAGATTGGACCTCATTTTTCCCGAGGTCAAAATTCAGAGCACCCCAACCATAGTTATGAGCCTTGTTGTGATCTTGGTATTCAAAAGTTGGTGTACCGTCATAATATGCCAAGGCATCATCATTAATAGTGAAATGACCTGGAACCCAGTCGACGATAACACCGATATTATTTATATGACACTCTTCAACGAAATCTTGAAACTCGTCAGGTGTACCATAGGAATGTTCAAAAGCAAAGTAACCCATAAGTTGATAGCCCCAGCTCAATCCAAGTGGGTGAGCCATTAAAGGCATGAACTCAATATGTGTATAGTTCATCTCAACTAAGTATGGAATCAACTCGTCTTTCAGTTGCGAAAAAGTATAGGGACTACCATCTGGATTTCTCTTCCAAGATCCTGCATGGGCTTCATATATATTAACTGGTCTCTCGAAAAATCCCAGACGTTTGCGACGTGCTAACCAAAGGCCATCTTTCCATTTCTTTTCACGGATATTGGTCAAAACAGCTCCTGTACCCGGTCTAGCTTCAAAATAAACTGCCAATGGATCGATCTTCATAATCTGGTGACCATTTGCACGCGTGATATGATATTTATAAATCTGACCATCCTGAGCTTGACTCGTAAAGACTTCCCAAACACCTGCTTCATTACGAACCATGGGAATCTGATTCTCAACCCAATCGGTAAAATCACCAACTAAATGAACTGCTTGTGCATTTGGGGCCCAAACCCTAAAGGTATAGCCTATTTCTCCGTTTTTCTCCTCTCTATGCGCTCCTAAATAATGCTGGAGGTGAAAGTTCTCACCTGTAGTAAAGGTTCTTAATGCTTCTTGATTATTCATTCAATCCCCTTTCTTTTGTAAGCGTTTTCTATAATTCTATTATACACTCTTTTAAGGTAACTTTCAAGTAATTTACGAAGGAAATCATATTTTTTTATGAAAGCCTTCAAAAAATTACCTAGCATTTTAAAAAAGATATCCAGAAAATAGAACACGAAACAATTTCCATATATTTTTTTATTATAATACCAGAATATTCGTTTTTTATCAATTTTAAACTGCATTTTTTTGAAAAAAATAAAATCAGGAAGTCGTTTTCCTGATTTTATAAATTATTTCACATCAAAAACAATGGATTTAACATTTGTCATCGCTTCGATACTATATTTAATTCCTTGTACTCCTGCACCAGAACCTTTTACACCAAGGAATGGGAAATTATCTGGTCCACGTTGTGTTTTATTATTAATATGAACGGTACCAACTTCAAGTTTTTCAGCAATTTCAAACGCCTTCTTAAAGTCATTTGTAAAGACTGAAGATTGAAGACCGAATTCTGATTCATTAGCAATTTCAAGTGCTTCATTGGCATCTGCAACTCGAATAATTGGGAGAACAGGTCCAAATGGTTCTTCCCAGGCTAATTTCATATCTCTTGTGACATAATCAAAAAGTCCTGGCCAAATGAGATTATTCTCACGTTTGATTGGGCTGAGCGCTTTGGCTCCTTTTTCCTGAGCATCTTCAATCAATCCCCAGATGAAATCAGCTGAAGCATTATCAATAACTGGCGTGATATCTGCATTGTCAAATGGATCACCGACTGTTAGCTTAGCAACTTCAGCTTGGAGCAATTCTGCCAATCTGTCTGCTACGCTTTCCACAACCAAAACACGTTTGATAGCGGTACAACGCTGACCAGAGTAGCTAAAGGCACCACCTACGATTTGCTTAGCTGCATTTTCTAAATCTGCATCTTCTAAGACAATTGCTGCATCTTTCCCACCAAGTTCAAGCATAATCGGGCGCATACCAGCTAAACGACCAATACGCTCACCAATCGGTGTTGAACCTGTAAAGTTAATGAAGTTCACTTCCTTGTGTTCGATGATGTAGTCTCCGATTTCAGAACCACGTCCAGTGATGGTGTTAAAGACACCTGCTGGGATTCCTGCTTCATCAAATGCTTTAGCTAGCAAGAGGCCAGAAATAGATCCTTGTGTTGGGGGTTTGAACATAACGACATTTCCTGCAATCAAAGCCGGAGCAATCTTAGATCCAGAAAGGTTGACTGGATAGTTAAATGGTGCAATAGCTAAAACGACACCAACTGGTTCACGACGGACAACGGCTAGTTTATTTTTACTTGCAGCTTCAAAACCGCCACCTTCCATTGCTTGTCCAGTGATACGGAGACCTTCCTCGGCAGCAAAACGAATCAATTCTGCTGTACGTACTACTTCTCCAATGGCTGCTTTAATCCCTTTTGCAACCTCTTTAGCAAGAATGGTACCAATTTTTTCTTTGTCACGTTCCAAAATGTCTGCTGTCTTATGCAAATAGGCTGCACGCTCAACGGGTGCTAAATCACGCCATGCTGGGAGAGCTGCACGCGCAGCTTTCATCGCCTCATCTACTTCAGCCTGACTCATAGCAGGTACTGTACCCAACTTTTCTTGATTGATGGGAGAATAGATGGCAATTTCATTCTCTGATGATTTCCATTTTCCATTCACTAAATTCTGATAATGTGTCAAATTCTCTTCCTCCTGAAAATGATTAAAACTTATTTTATCAAATTTTCAGAAAATTACAACCCCTTTTTGGAAAATATTGATATTTTTTTCACAAACTTGATTCTTCAAATTATTTGAAATTTATTCCTATTAGATATTGGTTTTTCAATAAAAATAAAAAAGGTCTAGAGTTAACTAAACCTTTTTGTAGTATTTACTATGAAAGTACCTTCAAGACTGCAACGCTGATATCATCAATCACATTAGACTCTTGAGAACGACTGTTGGACACAAGCATTTCAAGATTTCCTGCATTTTCAAAGTAGAAGGAGGTTCCCTTGGCATTAAATACCACCAATAAATGCTCTGCAGCACCGTGAATTTCGTAAACAATCCACCCACTATTTTCAGCAGCTGTATGGACGAAGACATGACGATAAACTTCTTCA